>JAEXXR010000246.1 GCA_023405705.1 Actinomycetes bacterium | reverse complement strand
GGCGCGGCCGCCGGTTGAGCGCAGGGCCGGCTGTGCGCCAGGTGCCGGCGGCCTACCGCAGCGCGGCGGGCGGGAGCGGCTTGGCGATCGCCTCGGCACCGGTGACCGGCTGACTGCCGGTGCCGGGGGCGTCGTCGGAGCGGAGCGTCGGGGTGCCGATGCGGCCGGCGGCGCCGACCGCCCACAGCAGCGCGATCCAGGTGATCGTCGCGAGCGTGACGTGGACCCAGACGAAGTCGGCGGGCAGCTTGAGCGCGTACTGGACCGAGCCGACGAGGCCCTGGGCGGCCATCAGGATGCCGCAGAGCGTCAGCGCCTCGACCAGCTGGGCGTTGGTCGTGCGGCGGCGCGCCATGAACCAGGCGGCGATCACCGCGAGGCCGAGCGTCGTCGCGGCGACGCCGTGGCGGTGGACCAGCCAGACGAGCGTCTCGACGCCCTTGAAGTCGATCCGGTGGACCAGCTCGCCGTCGTTGTCGCCCGGGTGCGGCCCGGCCGCGGTCGCGAGCGTCCCGAGCACGATCACGAGGCCGCCGAGCACGGCGCTGACGCGCACGAGCCAGACCGTCCAGCCGTCCTCGCTGCGCGGCCGCTCCTCGTCGTCCTCGTAGCGCGCCCGCCAGACCAGCCAGACGGCGGCGATCAGGATCAGCATCGACAGCAGGAAGTGGGCCATCACGAAGCCGGGCGCGAGGTGGTTCATCACCGTGAAGCCGCCGAGGATCCCCTGCGCGAGGCAGCCCAGCGGCAGCAGCGCGGCGACGAGGAAGAGGTCTCTGCGGTAGGGCCGGCGGCGCCACGCGGCGAACCAGACGAACAGCGAGATGAAGCCGATCGCGGCCGAGAAGAGGCGGTTGCCGTACTCGACGAAGGTGTTGAAGCCCAGCGGCGGGACCGCTCTGCCGTGGCACTGCGGCCAGTCCGGGCAGCCGAGCCCCGACCCGGTCAGCCGCACCGCCGCGCCGGTCAGCACGACGGCGGTCAGGAAGAACAGCGCGACCCAGGTCAGCTTTCTGAACTGCTCGACGGAGAACGTGGGGAGGCGGTCCAGCACGGAGCTACAGGATGACGGAACTCCCGCGACGGCGCGGCGAGACGGCCGCCACGACCGCCGCGGGCGCTAAGGTGAGCGACTTTCCGCGGCCTGCCGTGCCCCAGATGCCGATCACGCTCACCTTCGACCTCGAGGACAACCGCGCCTCCGCAGACCAGCCGGAGCGCTTCCCGGCGATGTCTCGGCGGCTGCTCGACTTCCTCGACGGGCACGCGGCGAAGGCGACCGTCTTCGTCGTCGGCGAGCTCGCCCGCTCCCACCCCGAGCTGATCCGCGAGGTTGCGGCCCGCGGCCACGAGCTGGCGCTGCACGGACTGCGCCACGTCACCCTCGGCGACGTCGGACCGGGCAAGCTCGAGCAGGAGATGCGCGAAGGGCGCGACCTGCTGGAGCAGGTCGGCCAGACGCCCGTCGTCGGCTTCCGCGCGCCGATCTTCTCGCTGACGCCCGCGACCGCGTGGGCGCGCGACGAGATCCTCGCAGCCGGCTTCTCGTACTCCTCGAGCGTGCTGCCGGCGCACAACCCCCTCCACGGCTGGCCGGGCGCCCCGCGCGAGCCGTTCCGCTGGGCCAACGGGCTGGTGGAGCTGCCCTGCCCGGTCGCGGGCGCCGGGAAGCTGACGATCCCGTTCCTCGGCGGGATCTACCTGCGCTACGTCCCCGCGACGCTGACCTCGCGCCTGCTGCGCCGTCAGCCGTCCGGCTCGGTGCCGTGGAGCTACCTGCATCCGTACGACCTCGATCCCGACGAGCCGTTCTTCGTGATGCCCCATGCCGGCTGGCTGACGAGCCGGATCGTGCATACCCGGCGGGCCGCGACGCTGCCGCGGATCGAGCGGCTCCTGCGCGACGCGGGAGGTGCCGCGCCGCCCCTCGGCGAGCTCGTCGCGGCACGCGGTCCGGACCGACTCCCTGTAGTAGCCTGAGCGATCGATGTCCGCGAATTTCGACCGGGCACGTTGGCTCGGGCGCCTTCGCTGGGCAGCGGGCTCGATCTGGGTGCGAGCAGGTGCGACCGTGCTGCTGCTCGGCATCGTCGCCTCGCAGCTCGACTGGGGACGGATCGGCGACCGGCTGAGCCACGGGGAGCCGGTCGACTTCCTGCTCGCCGTGCTCGTGCTCGTGCTGGCGCTCGCTCTCGCCGCCTGGCGCTGGCATGCGCTGCTGGCGGGCGCCGGCGTCCCGCTCGGCGTGCCGCGGCTGTGGCGCATCTACGCCGTCTCGACCTTCTCCAGCACCTTCCTGCCGACGTCGATGGGGGGCGACGTCGCGCGCACGTTGCTCGTGACGCGTCGCCCCACGCTGCTGCCGCGGGTCGCGATCACGGTCGTGGTCGACCGCCTCGGCGGCTTCGTCGGCCTGATCGGGCTGGCGTGGATCGCCTTCCTGCTCGCCCCCTCCGCGGTCCCGGACGGCTCGCGCGTCTTCCTGCTCGTGGCGACCGCAGTCTGCGCGGTCACCGGCATCGCGCTCGCGTGGCTGGCGCTGTGGAGCCCGCAGCGGCTGAGACGGATGGTGCCGACGCGTCTGACGGACGCCGTGCGCGACGCGCGAGCGTTGATCGCCGACTACCTCCGCGACCCGTCGCTGCTGGTCCTGTGGACGGTGCTGAGCTTCGTCAACCAGGCGCTGATCGCGCTCCAGCTGGTGCTGCTCTCGCGCGCGATCGACGTCGACCTCGCATACACGACGGCGGCGGTCGCGCTCGCCCTCGTGACGATCGTGACGCTGATCCCGATCTCGATCGGCGGCTTCGGCGTGCGCGAGGGCTCATACGTCGTGCTGCTGGGCGGCGCGTCGATCGCGGCGGCCGACGCGACGCTGATCTCCGTGCTGTCGGTCGCAGCGCTGTTCGTAGCCAGCCTGCCCGGCGCGTACCTGATCGTGCGCGGGCGCGTCGGCGCGACCGCCGAGGCGATGCCGGCATGAGCGCCCAGGCCGTGCTGGTGATGGTCGCCGCGGCGGCACTGATGCTGTCGACGTTCGCGCTCGTGCGCCGGCGCCTGCTGTCGGTCCGCTACGGACTCGGCTGGCTGGCCGTGTCGCTCGTCGGCTTCGTCGGCGCGCCGGTCCTCAGCGTGCTGTCGGCGCACGTCGACGCGCTCGGCTTCACGCAGACGGGCTTCTCGCTCGGTCTCTTCGTCGGCTTCCTCGGGCTCGTCTGCCTGCAGCTGTCGATCTCCCTGTCCGGACTGCACAGCGCCGTACAGGACCTCGCCGAGCACGCCGCGCTCGTCGAGGAGCGCCTGCGCCAGCTGGAGCTGGCGAGCGCGGGCGACGCCGAGGACGCCACCGCCGCCGCCCACCGCCGACTCGGGAAGCTGACGTGAACGGCGCGACCGACGAGCGGCTCGGCCGGGTCCTGATCGTGATGCCGGCGCTCAACGAGGAGCGCAGCGTCGGCAACGTGGTGCAGGCGACGCGCGCGCACGGCTACGACGTCTGCGTCGTCGACGACGGCTCCTCCGACGCAACCGCGGCGACGGCCGCCGCGGCGGGCGCCTCCGTGCTGCGCGTCCCGCTCAACCTCGGCGTCGGGGGCGCGCTGCGCTGCGGCTTCCGCTGGGCGCTGGCCAACGGCTACGACGTCGCCGTCCAACTCGACGCCGACGGCCAGCACGACCCGGCGCAGGTCGAGCGGCTGCTGCAGCGGATGCGCGAGAGCGGCGCCGACATGGTCATCGGCTCGCGCTTCGCCGATGGTGCCGGCGCCTACGCGCTGGAGCCGATGCGCAAGCTGGCGATGCGCGTGCTGTCGCGGCGCGCGGCGCGGATGACGGGCACGATCGTGCTCGACACCACCTCCGGGTTCCGCGCGATCCGCCGCCCGCTGCTCGACCAGTTCGCGGCGAGCTACCCGGTCGAGTACCTCGGCGACACCGTCGAGGCGCTGATCGAGGCCGGCCGGTCCGGGGCGACGATCGTCGAGCACCCTGTCGACATGGCGCCGCGTGCGCACGGCACCGGCAGCGCCGGGGCCGCAGCGAGCATCTGGTACGTCGTCCGCGTCGTGATCGCGACCGAGCTGATGCACAACCGCCGCCGCCGCCGTCCCCCGAGAATCCCGAGCGCCCACGGCGTCAACTAGGAGCCAGATGACGATCGAAGCGACGGCTGCTCTGCTCGAGCAGGTCTTCCCCGGCACCCGCCTGTCACGCCCCGATTACCTCGTGTGGCTGTACGAGCGGAACCCGTTCGGCACGGTCGTCGCGACCAACCTCGACGACGAGCAGGGGCGCGCGGGCCACTACGCCGTCACGCCGCTGGAGCTGTCCGCCCGCGGTGTCCCGCGCGCGGCCGGGCTGTCGCTCAACACCGCCGTCCACGAGCGGGCACGCGGCGGCGGCGTCTTCACCCGGCTCGCCGAGCAGACCTTCGACGCCGCGCGCGCCCGCGGCCTGGAGGTCGTGATCGGCGTCGCCAACGCCAATTCGACGCCGGGCTTCCTCCGCCGGCTCCAGTTCGAGCTGGTCGGTCCGCTGCCAGCGACGGTCCTGCTGCCGACGCCCGGCCGTGATCGCCTCCGCAGCGGCTGGGCCGACGCAGCCGCCTTCGCGCCCGGCGGCCTCGCGGCGAGCTCCGAGCACCTGCTGCAACCAGCTTCGACCGGAATCGAGCCTCGCTGGAGCGCCGAGACGCTGCGCTGGCGCCTCGCCGCCCCGGGCAGCCGCTACGCGCTGCACCGCGGCGACGACGTGCTCGTCGTGTCGACCGTCGATCGGCGCAAGCGGGTGCCGGTCGCGGTGCTGCTGGCGATCTTCGCGGCGGCGCCCCTCGACGACGCGGCGGCCCGCGCAGTCGTGCGCGCGGCCTGCCGGTTCCACCGTGCGCCGCTGGCGCTTCACGTCGGCATCAACGCCAACGTCGCCTTCCGCGGGCTTCCGCTGCCCGAACGCCTGCGCGAGTCGCCGCTGAACCTGATCTACCGCGACCTCACGGGCGTGGCGCGAACCGACGAGGTCCGCCGGCTCGAGTTCGTCGACTTCGACGCCTACTGATGGCCGGCACGCTGCTGGCAGCCCTCGTCCTCTGCGTCGTCGCCCCGCTGCTGGGGCAGGCCGCTCTGCGGCTGGCCGGCGCACGGCGCTGGAGCTGGCTGTCGGCGCCGATCGGCGCCTCGCTGCTGATGCTGATCGCCGTGCCCGGCCTCCACCTGCCGGGCCGGATGACGACGATCGCGGTGCTCGTCGCCGCCCTCACGGTCGCCGCTGCCGTCTGGTGTCTGAGAGAGCCCGCGCACCGCCCCCGACTCGGCGACGGCGCGGCGCTGCTGCCGGCCGCGCTGCTGGCGATCGTCCCGTTCGCGGCCAACGGCCGCGACGGCGTGCTCGGCGCCTCCTTCAACAACGACATGGCGTCGCACATGCTGCTGGCCGAGTCGTATCGCTCGGAGACGATCGAGCGGGTCAACGCGCTGATGCCCGACTACCCCCTGGGCCCTCATGCGCTCGTGGCGGCGCTCGGGCAGGGCCTCGGCCTCCCCGTCGAGCAGGCGTTCGCGGGCTTCGCGATCGCGCTCGTCGTGCTCGGCGCCGCGACGGGCCTGGCGCTCCTGCGCCGCAACGCCGGGCTGCCGGCCCGGGTGCTCGCCGCGACGGTCGTCGGCGTGCCGTTCCTCGTCGCCGCCTACCACGGGCAGGGCGCCTTCAAGGAGGTGCTGCAGGCCCAGCTCGTGCTCGCCGTCGCGCTCCTGCTCGCCGGACGCGGGCCGCGCCTGTCCGCGCGGTGGCGCTGGACCCCGGTCGCGCTGCTGCTCGGCGGCATCGTCTCGGTCTACTCGCTGACGGGCCTGCCGTGGCCGTTCGCCCTGCTCGGCCTGTGGCTCGCCGGCCAGGCGTTCATGCTGCTGCGGCGCGGCGGCGGCGTCGGCGCGCTGTGGTCCGCGCTGCGCGCCGAGCTGCCCGCGATGCTGTTGGGCGCCGGCCTGCTGCTGCTCGTGCTCGTCCCGCAGCTGCCGCGCCTGCGGCGGTTCGTGCAGCTGCGCGACGGCACCGGCATCAGAAAGGAGGACCTCGGCAACCTCGCGGGCCCGCTCCCGGGCTGGGAGGCCTTCGGCGTCTGGACGAACCCCGACTTCCGCTTCCCGGCGAGCTTCACCGGCGGCATGCTGACCGCCTTCGTGCTCGCGCTGGTCGTCGTCGGCGCCGTCTCCCTGCTGCGCCGGGGACGCTGGATGCTGCCGGTCGCGGCCGCCGCCGCGATGGCGATCTGGTGGGTCTCGGACGGCTCCCAGTCGCCGTACGTCACGGCGAAGGCGCTGGTCATCGCCTCGCCGCTGATCCTGGCGCTCGCGGTCATCGCCGTCGTCGAGCACGGACCGCGCGTCCCGTCGTGGTGGCGCTGGGCGCCGCTGCTGGGTGCGGCGCTGCTGGCCGCCGTCGCGATCTCCGATTACCGCACGCTGCGCGTGGCGAAGGTCGGCCCGCTCGACCACACCGAGCAGCTGCAGGCGCTGGGCGAGGAGATCCAGGGCAGACCGACGCTCTTCCTCGGCTACGACGACTTCGCGCGCTGGTCACTGGCCGGCGTGCCGATCACGCTCCCGGTGATCAACATGGCGGCGCAGGTGCCGCTCCGCGAGGAGAAGGCGTGGAGATATCCGAACGCGATCGACTTCGACACCGTCGCCGCCGAGACCATCAACGCGCACGACTACGTGATCGCCCCGCGCGACCCCGCCGCCAGCGCGCCGCCGCCGCAGCTCAGACTGGTCGACTCGACCGACGACTACGAGCTGTGGCGGCGCGAGGCCCCCATCGCGCCGCGCGAGACGCTCGCGGAGGGGGAGCAGGCGGGCGCGGTGCTGCAATGCCGCACGCCGGCGGGACGCGCCCTCTCGCGCTCGGACGGCGTCGCAGCCGTGCGCCGCGCGCCGGTCGTCCTTCCCGGCCTGACCGTGCCCGCCGGCGAGCAGGTCACGACGGAGCTGGCGCTGCCCGCCGGGCGCTGGGAGCTGTCAGCCGTCTACCAGAGCGCGGTGCCGCTGAGGATCAGTGGTCCCGGGCTCGACGAGGAGCTGCCGGCGAACCTCGCCTGGCTCGGCGACCGCTGGCCGCTCGGCAGCGTGACCGCCGGCGCGACGCCCGTGAGGCTCACGTTCCAGGCGCCGAAGCCGCTGCGGGCTCCGACCGGCAGCGGCGGCACGCTGACGGCGATCGTCGCCAGCGGCGCCGACGCTGCAGAGGTCGTCCCGCTGCGCGCCGCCTGCGGCCGTTACGTCGACTGGTACCGAACGCGCTGAGCGCAGGGG
>JAEXXR010000207.1 GCA_023405705.1 Actinomycetes bacterium | reverse complement strand
CGCTTACGCGCCGCTGCCGCCGCCGGCGTCGCCGCCAGCGCGCTCCCCCGCGCCGTCCCCGGCGTCGCCGCCCTCCCTCGAGCCGTCGCCGGGGCCCGCCAGCTCCCCGCGCAGCGCCGCCTCCAAGCCGTCCTCGTCGAGCACCGGCACGCTCAGCCGCTCGGCCTTCTCCAGCTTCGTGCCCGGGCTGTCACCGGCGACGACGAAGTCGGTTCTTCTCGACACCGACGAGGTGACGCGTCCGCCGGCGGCGAGGATCCGCTCGGTCGCCTGCTCGCGCGTGAGGTTGGGCAGCGTCCCCGTCAGCACGATCGCGCGGCCGCTCAACGGCCCCTCGCCGGGCGGCGGGCCCTCCTCCTCCATTCGCACGCCCTCGGCCTTCAGATCGGCGATCACGGCCCGCATGTGCTCGTCCTGCAGCTGGTCGTGGATCAGCTGCCCGACGACCGCGCCGATCCCGGGCGTGTCGGCGATCTGCTCCGGTGTTGCGTCGAGCAGCGCGTCGATCGTGCGGAACCGCTGCGCGAGGTTGCGCCCGGTGACGGCGCCGACCCCCTCGATCCCGATCGCGAACAGGACTCTGCCGAACGGCCGCCGCTTCGACCCCTCGATCGCCTCCACCGCCTTGCGCGCCGACACCTCGCCGAAGCGGTCGAGCTGCTGCAGCTGCTCGGCCGTGAGCCGGTAGAAGTCGCCCGGGACTCTCACGAGACCCGCCTCCATCAGCAGCGAGACCTGCTTCTCGCCGATCCCGTCGACGTCCATCCCACCGCGCGAGACGAAGCTCTGCAGCAGCTGCCAGCGGCGCCCGGGGCAGGCGAGGTTGGGGCACTTGGTGAAGACGCCCTCCCCCTTCACCGTCGGCGTGGCGCAGATCGGGCATCTCGCGGGCGGCGCCGGCGGCTCGGCGCGGTCTCTGCGTTCCGCGACGTGCGGGGCCGGCGAGATCACCTGCGGGATCACGTCGCCGGCCCGCAGCACGATCACGTCGTCGCCGGGCCGCACGTCCTTGCGCGCGAGGTCCTCCTCGTTGTGCAGCGTCGCCAGCTTCACGGTCACGCCGCCGACGTGGACCGGCTCCAGCTGCGCGAACGGATGCAGCGTCCCGAACTTGCCGACGTTCCACATCACGTCGATCAGCCTCGTGACGGCGGTCGTCGGCGGGAACTTCCACGCGATCGCCCAGCGCGGATCGCGGCCGACCGACCCGAGCCGCCGCTGCAGCTCGTAGTCGTCGACCTTCACGACGACCCCGTCGATCTCGAACGGCAGCGCGCCGCGGCGGTCGTGCCACTCGTTGCACCGTCTCAGGACCGCTCGCTCGCTTCTGAGCCGTCTGATGTCGGGGTTGACGCGGAATCTGTGCGCTCTCAGCCACTCCAGGCTCTCCCAGTGGCTGGAGAGCGACAGCCCCTCGGTCACGCCGACCTGGTAGCACCACATCGACAGCGGCCGCTCGGCCGCCAGTCTCGGGTCGAGCTGCCGGATCGTCCCCGCCGCCGAGTTGCGCGGGTTCATGAAGGTCGACAGGCCCGCCTCCGCGCGCCGCTCGTTGAGCGCCTCGAAGTCGTCGAGCGACATGTAGATCTCGCCGCGCACCTCCAGCAGCGGCGGCGCGTCGTCGATCCGCAATGGGATCGACGGGATCGTGCGCAGGTTGTGGGTGACGTCCTCGCCGACCGTCCCGTCACCGCGCGTCGCCCCGCGCACCAGCACGCCGTCCCTGTACAGCAGCGAGATCGCCAGCCCGTCGACCTTCGGCTCGACGACGTACTCGAACTGCGGATCGGAGATCCCCTCGCGCGCGAGGTGGGAGCGCATCCGCTGGACCCATGCGACCAGCTCCTCCTCGCTGCGCGCGTTGGCGAGCGACAGCATCGGCTGCAGGTGTCTGACCTTCTCCAGCCCCGAGACCGGGGTGCCGCCGACCCGCTGGGTCGGCGAGTCGGGCGTGACCAGCTCCGGGTGGTCGCGCTCGAGCGCGCGCAGCTCGTCGAGCAGCGCGTCGTAGACGTCGTCGCCGACCTCCGGGTCGTCGAGGACGTAGTACCGGTAGCCGTGGTGGTCGAGCTCTCTGCGCAGCTCGGCGGCGCGGGCCGCCTGTTCTCTGGCGGCCGCGCTGCTCACTCCGGGTCCCGTACCGGCGGCTCGATCAGCTTGTGCAGGTCGAAGCCGCGCAGCGGCTCGATGCCGTCGTGGCTGGTCAGGTCGAAGTGGATCGGCGTGACCGAGATCCGACCGTCCGCGACGGCGGCGATGTCGGTGCCGTCGTCGTCGAGCAGGTCGGCGGCGTCGCCGTAGATGCGGAACAGCCGGCGGCGCGGATGCTGCTCGTCGGCGAGCTCCAGCGCGTCGCGGTAGAAGCGCTTGCCCAGCCGCGTGACCTCGACCCCATCCGGCTGCGTTCCCGGTGCGTTCACGTTCAGCAGGATGCCCGGCTCCAGCGGCACGGAATCGAGCTCCGCGACGATCCGCGCCGCGAACGACGCGACGGCCGAGAAGTCGAACTCGATCCCCTGGCGGAAGTCGGTCTCGCGCGCCGTCGACTGCTGCGAGACGGCGATCCCGGGGATCCCCATCAACAGCGCCTCGAAGGCCGCCGCGACCGTGCCCGAGTAGGTGACGTCGTCACCGATGTTGAGCCCGTGGTTGATGCCCGAGACGACGAGGTCCGGTCTGAAGCCCTCGACGATGCCCAGCTGCGTAAGGCGGACGCAGTCGACCGGCGTGCCGTCGGTCGCGTAGCCGATCGCGCCGTCCTCGAAGTCGACCTCCTCGACCCACAGCGGCCTGCGCGTCGTGATCGAGCGCGCCGTCGCGGAGCGGTTGCCGTCCGGCGCGACGACCAGCAGCTCGATCCCCTCGACGCCCAGCAGCGCCCGCCGCAGCGCCCGGATGCCCTCGGCCTCGATGCCGTCGTCGTTGGTCAGCAGCACTTTCATCGCGCTCTCCATCGTATTGACCCCGGCCCGCCGAGCACCCGCCGCCCGTCATAGCCGACCCCGGCGAGGTAGAGGCCGTGCGGCGGCGCCGTCGTCCCCCCGCGCGAGCGCGGCGCGCCGTCGAGCAGCGCGCGGAAGTCCTCGAGCGAGCGCCGCCCGCCGGCGACCTCCAGCATCGTCCCGACCAGCGCGCGGTTCATGTTGCGCATGAAGGCGTCGGCCTCGATCAGGAAGCCGAGCAGGTCGCCGTCGCGCTCCCACGCCGCGAACGCGACGTCGCGCTCGAAGCGGACGTGGGAGGTCTCGGTCGGCGTGAAGGCGGTGAAGTCGTGCGTGCCGACGAGCGCGGCCGCACAGGCGCCGAGCAGCTCGCGGTCGATCGGATGCGGCCACCACAGCGCGCGCCCGCGCTCGTGGGCGCTGCGTGTGCGACGCGCCAGCACGCGGTAGCAGTAGGCGCGGCTGGTGGCGTCGCGGCGGGCGTCGAAGCCCGGCGCGGCCGCCTCAGCCGACAGCACGGCGACGTCGTCGGGCAGGAGCGCGTTGAGCTGGTGGGGCGTCGCCGGCCGCCCCGCGTAGGAGACGACCTGGCCCCAGGCGTGGACGCCGGTGTCGGTCCGTCCGGCGACGGTGACCGGCACGGCCTCCCGTCGCAGCACGATCGCGAGCGCCCGCTCCAGCTCCTGCTGGACGGTGCGCCGACCGGGCTGCTTGGCCCAGCCGGCGAAGTCGCGGCCGTCGTACTCCAGCTCGAGCCGGGTGACGTGGGCGGTGCTCACCACGTCACCGTCGGCGGCTGGAGCGTGAGCCTCCCCGGCTCGTCTGGACTCAGACGAGCTCGAGGAAGACCATCTCGGTCGCGTCGGAACGACGCGGGCCGAGCTTCAGGATGCGGGCGTAGCCGCCCGGGCGCTCCGTGTAGCGAGGAGCGATCTCCTCGAACAGCTTGTACACGGAGTACTTGTCCTGACCGAGCGCCGAGAGGGCCTGACGACGAGCGTGCAGGTCGCCTCGCTTGGCGAGCGTGATGAGCTTCTCCAGCTCCGGCTTGACAGCCTTCGCCTTCGTCTCGGTGGTTCTGATGCGCTCGTGCTCGATGACCTCCTTGCAGAGGTTCATGAGCAGCGCCTTCCGATGAGCGGAGGAGCGGCTGAGCTGGTAGCGGTTTCGCTGGTGACGCATGGGATCGGTGAGCTTACTCGGTTCTTAGTCCTGGCGCAGGTGCAGCCCGCGCCCTTCGAGCGTCTCGATGACCTCGTCGATCGACTTCTTGCCGAAGTTCGGGATCGCGTTGAGCTCGTTCTCGGTCTTCGAGATGAGATCGCCGACGGTCTGGATGCCGGCGCGCTTGAGGCAGTTGTACGAACGGACGCCGAGCTCGAGCTCCTCGATGAGGATGTCGTCCATGGCGTTGGCGGGACGGCCGCCGGGCCCGGCACCGCCGGGGCCGCCGACACCGCCGGCGAGGCCCGGCTCGAGCGCGCCGAGGCCGCCCGTGTCGCGCAGCTCGACGACGCGGTCGGCGTCGGTGAAGATCGCCAGCTGCGAGATCAGGATCTCGGCCGCCTCGCGGAGCGCGGCGTGCGGGTCGATCGAGCCGTCGGTCTCGATGTCGAGCGTCAGCTTGTCGAAGTCGGTCTTCTGGCCGACGCGGGCCTGCTCGACAGCGTACGCGACGCGACGGACCGGCGAGAAGATCGAGTCGATCGGGATGACGCCGATCGGCTGGTCGGGCGACTTGTTCTCCTCGGCCGGACGGTAGCCGCGGCCGCGGCCGATCGTCAGGTAGACCTCGAGCTTCGTCTTCTTCTCGAGCGTCGCGATGTGCGCGTCCGGGTTGAGGATCTCGACGCCGGAGGG
>JAEXXR010000177.1 GCA_023405705.1 Actinomycetes bacterium | reverse complement strand
CAGCCGCTCCCCTCGCAGCTCGCCCACGCTCTTGAAGCCCTGCTCTGTGGACATGACCTCAGGCCTCGTGCAGCTCCACGCCGGCCGCGGCCAGCATGTCGGTCGCGTCCTGGCCGACGTCGGCGGTGATCGCGTGACTGAACTCGTCGGCGGCGGCGATCCGGTTCTGGGCCAGCGTGCCGAACTTGGCGGCGTCGACGAGCAGCATCGGCTCGCGGGCGCGAGCGATCATCGCCGCCTTCACCTCCGACTCGTAGGCGTCGGGGTCGGTCAGCGAACCGTCGGTGCCGACGCCGTAGACGGAGACGATCGCGCGGTCGGCGTAGTAGCCGCGGATCGCCTTCGTCGCCGCCGGCCCGACGGTCGAGCGCGACAGCGGCCGCAGGATCCCGCCGATCACGACGAGCTGCATCCCCGGCGGGATCTGCTCGGCGAGGTCCATCACCGCGAGCGAGTTGGTGATGACGGTGCAGGGGAGCGGCTCCTCCAGCAGCCGCTCGACGAAGTACCAGCCGGTCGTGGAGGAGTCGACCAGCAGCGTCTCGTTCGGCTGCACGAGCTTGTAGGCCTCCTCCGCGAGCCTGCGCTTGCGCTCGACGTCGCGCTCGACGCGGTCGGCGAACGACGACTCGTGCGCGACGGGCGCGAGCGTGCTGGCGCCGCCCCAGGTGCGCGTCACCAACCCGCGCTCCTCGAGTGCCGCGAGGTCGCGCCGGGCGGTCATCGCCGAGATCCCGAACGCCTCCTCCAGCTCCGCGATCGAGACCGATCCCCGTCTCTGCAACAGCGCCGCCATCCGTCTGCGGCGCTCCGCCGGCACGAACCGGCGATACATGCCGCTCGTCATCCGCTCCCCTCCACTGCTGCCAGGCCGAGGCGCTCGATCGTCGCCTCGCGCATCTTGAACTTCTGCACCTTGCCCGTGACGGTCATCGGGAAGTCGTCGACGAACAGCACGTAGCGCGGCACCTTGAAGTGTGCGACACGCTGGCGGCAGAAGTCGCGGATCGCCTCCTCGTCGGCCTCCGCGCCGTCGCGCAGCCGCAGCCACGCGCACAGCTCCTCGCCGTACCTGTCGTCGGGGACGCCGACGACCTGCACGTCGATCACGTCCTCGTGCAGGTACAGCAGCTCCTCCAGCTCGCGCGGGTAGACGTTCTCGCCGCCGCGGATGACCATGTCCTTGATCCGGCCCACGATCGACAGGTACCCGTCGTCGTCCATCGTCGCGAGGTCGCCGGTGTGCATCCAGCCGGCCTCGTCGATCGCGCCGGCGGTCTTCTCGGGCTCGTCCCAGTATCCGAGCATGACGCTGTAGCCGCGCGTGCACAGCTCGCCGGTCGCCCCGCGCGCGACGATCACGCCCGTCTCCGGGTCGATCACCTTCACCTCGACGTGCGGGCCGACGCGGCCGACGGTGCCGACGCGCCGCTCGACGGGGTCGTCGACGCGCGTCTGCGTCGAGACCGGCGCGGTCTCGGTCATGCCGTAGCAGATCGACACCTCGCGCATGTGCATCCGCTCGATCACCTGCCTCATCACCTCGACCGGGCAGGGCGAGCCGGCCATGATCCCGGTCCGCAGCGAGGTCAGGTCGCGCTCGGCGAACGACGGGTCGGCCAGCTCGGCGATGAACATCGTCGGCACGCCGTAGAGCGAGGTGCAGCGCTCCTGCTCGACGGCGGCGAGCGTCGCGGCCGGGTCGAAGCCGGCGGCGGGGACCACCATGCAGGCGCCGTGCGAGGTCGCCGCGAGGTTGCCCATCACCATGCCGAAGCAGTGGTAGAAGGGGACCGGCAGGCAGACGCGGTCGGTCTCGTCGTAGCCGAGCAGCTCGCCGACGAAGAAGCCGTTGTTGAGCAGGTTGTGGTGGCTGAGCGTCGCGCCCTTCGGCGCGCCGGTCGTCCCGCTCGTGTACTGGATGTCGATCGGGTCGTCGAAGGTCAGCGTCGCGTCGCGCTGCGCCAGCGCCTCCGCGTCGGCGGCGGCCTCCGACACCTCGGCCCACGCCGGGTCGTCGTCGAAGAAGACGACCTCGCGCAGCGCGTCCAGCTTCGGCCCGACCTCGGCGACCATCGCCGCGTAGTCGCTCGTCTTGAAGGCGCGCGCGGCGAACAGCAGCGAGACGCCCGACTGGCGCAGCGCGTACTCCAGCTCGTGCGTGCGGTAGGCGGGGTTGACGTTGACGAGCACCGCGCCGATCCGCGCGGTCGCGTACTGCACCAGCGTCCACTCCCACCGGTTCGGCGACCACAGCCCGACGCGGTCGCCTCGCTCGACGCCGCGCAGCAGCAGGCCGCTCGCGAGCCGGTCGACGGCGGCGTCGAACTCGGCGTAGGTGAAGCGGACGCCCTGCTCGCAGCTGACGAGCGCGTCGCGCTCCGGCACGCGCCGCGCGGTGCGGCGCAGGTTGCCCCCGATCGTCTCGCCGAGCAGCGGCGTCTCGGCGAGCCCGTTGGCGTATGACGGAAGGCTGCTCATCACGTCACCTCGGCGATGGAAGAAGGAGCCCCCGGGGCGAGTTCTTCCGACGCGACCCGAGGCCGCAGGCCGAGCGGTCGCGCGACCTCCTCCGGTGGCGCGTCGGCGCCGGCCCCGAGCGGGTCGAGGCAGGTGGTGAAGGCGTTGTGGACGTTGTCGAGGTCGACGCCGACGTCGAGCGGGTTCATCAGCCCAGTCAACAGGACGAAGCAGGCGTCGTGGTCGGGATAGATCCACCATTGACACCCGGACAGCCCGCCGTGTCCGTACAGCCGCTGCTCCAGCAGCGTCGGCGAGCCCATCCGCATGTTCCAGACCAGGCCCCACTCCTGGCCGGTGCCCGGGCCGATGTGGAGCGGATCGGGCAGCAGCCGCGGGATGCCGGCCGTCTGCGGCGTCAACATCGCGGCGAGCGTCGTCGGGTGGATCAGGCGGCGGTCGCCCTGCAGCAGCAGCTGGCCGAGCGCCAGCAGGTCCTCGGCCTTCGCGTTGAGCGCGCCGGCCGGGTGCTTGAGGTCGCGGAAGCGCTGGACGTCGAAGACGACGCGGTCGAGGCCGGCGATCGGCACGACCGGGACGGTCGGGTCGTAGGTCAGCCCGCCGACGCCGGTGATCGCGTTGAGGTCTGAGACGAGGTGGTCGTGGAACGACCCGCCCGTGACCGACTCGACCAGCGCCGCCAGCCCCTCGAAGGCGACGTTGCAGTAGAGCGCGTACTCGCCGGCTCGGAACATCTGCGGCGCGGTCAGCAGCTGCTCGCGCACGGAGGTGTCCGGCGTGACGGTCGCCTCGACGATCCCGGCGGTGTGCGTCAGCAGGTGCCAGAGCGTCACCTCGTCGCCGATCCGCGCGACGCCGAACTGCGGCAGCGCCTCCGACAGCGCGGTGCGCAGCGCCAGCCTGCCCTGCTCGACCAGCCGCAGCGCGGCGAGCGCGACCAGCGGCTTGGAGGCGCTGAACAGCAGGAAGGTGTCGTCGACCGCCAGCGGTCTCCTGCCGTTGGATCCGAACGCCTCCAGCACCTGGATCCCGTCGGAGGTGGCGACGCCGAAGACGGCGGTCGGGAGGCGCCCGCTGTCCACCTCCTCGCGGATCAGGTCGAGCACGAGGTCGAATCTGCCGGTGGCCTCGGTCATCCCTTGACCGCTCCTTCGGTGAGGCCGCTCAGCACGCGGCGTTGGACGAACAGGTAGACGACGAGCAGCGGCAGGCTCGTCAGCACGACGTGCGCGAAGACGAGGTTCCAGCTGAGCGTGTCGACGGTGCTGGAGGCGAACTGGTAGAGCGTCAGCGGCAGCGTCGCCGAGCCCTCTCCCTGGATCAGGAAGAGCGCGAAGAAGAAGTCGTTCCAGACGGTGATCATCAGGATCACGCCGCCGACGAGCAGCACCGGCTTCAGCAGCGGCAGGACGATGCGGCGGTAGGCCTGCATCGGCGAGGCGCCGTCGACCGCCGCCGCGTCCTCCAGCTCGGCGGGCAGCGCCCGCACGAAGCCGGTCGTCAGGAAGATCACCAGGCCGATCCGCGCCGCGATCGTGACGAGCGCGTAGCCGAGCCGGGTGCCGTCGAGCGACAGCTCTCTCAGCAGGTAGATCGACGGGATGATCGCCGGCGGCAGCAGCACCGACAGCGTCGTCAGGTAGTAGGCGGCTCTCAGCCAGCGCGCGCTCGTGCGCGCGAACGCCCACGCCGCCATCGAGCCGAGCAGCAGCACGATCAGGATCGACGGGATCGTCACCAGCACGCTGTTGCGCAGGCCGGTGAGGTAGTGGCCCTCGTCGAAGACGGTGCCGAAGTTGTCGCCGATCGCCCACGTCTCGGGCAGGCCGAGGCTGAGCGCGGCCGCCTCGCCCTGCGGCTTCATCGCGTTGATCACGACCATCCACAGCGGCATCACGACCCACGGGATCGCGAAGGCGGTCAGCAGCGCGTACTTGAGCGCGTGCGGCCAGCGTGCGCGCAGGGCGCTCATCCGTTCGTCTCCTTCTTGCGCAGCCACATCACGAGCGGGACGGCGGTCAGCACGACGAGCGCGGAGACCGTCAGGCTCAGCGCGCTGGCGGCGCCGAAGAACGACTGGCCCCACTGCAGCCGCATCGCGACGTTGAGGACGGTCGTGTGGTCGCCGGGTCCGCCGCCGGTCGTCGCGGCGACGACGTCGTAGGCCATCAGCGAGACGGCGAGCGTGACGGCGACGTTGAAGGTCAGGGCGGGCGCGAGCATCCGCAGCTTGATCCGCCAGAAGCGCGTCCAGGCGTTCGCGCCGTCGATCGTCGCCGCCTCCAGCAGGTCCTTCGGGATCGCCTTCAGGCCGGCGATGTAGACGAGCGTGATCAGCCCGCTCCACTTCCACGCCTCGATCAGCGCGACCGCCGGCAGCGCCGTGGTCGGGTCGCCGAGCCAGTTGTGGTCGACCGTGCCGGGCAGCAGCGCGGACAGCAGGCCGTTCATCGGACCGTCGGCCTCCAGCAGGCCCTTCCAGATGTAGCCGGCGGCCAGCGGCGAGATCAGCACCGGCACGAAGAACAGCGAGCGGAAGAAGCCGTTGATCCGGGTCGAGTCCTCCAGCGCGAGCGCCAGCGGGAGGCTGACGGCCATCTGGAAGACGAGCACGCAGACGGCGTACAGGACGGTCGTGCGGACCGCCGGCCAGAAGATCTCCTGGTCGACGAGCGTGCGGAAGTTGTCGAGGCCGGTCCAGCCGATCTCCTCCGAGAAGCCGCTCCAGTCGGAGAAGGCGAAGCCGGCGTTCAGCACGAACGGCGCGGCGAAGAAGACGGCGACGAGCACCACGGCCGGAAGCGCGAACCACTTCCAGTGGGCGCCCTCCCGCGGCGGCTTGCGCCGCCGCGGGGTGGCAGTCTCCGGCGGACGGGGCGCGGTCTGATCCGCCCCGTCC
>JAEXXR010000140.1 GCA_023405705.1 Actinomycetes bacterium | reverse complement strand
GCGCTCGCCAGCGCGCCCGGCGCCGCGCCGGCGCGGATCGCGGCGGCGACCTGCGGCAGCGTGCCGGTCGCGATCGCGCCGCGCAGGTCGGCCATCAGCCGCGCGATGAACGCGAGGTTGTGGAGCGTGACCAGCCGCAGGGCGGTCAGCTCGTGGGCGCTGAAGAGGTAGTGGAGGTAGGCGCGCGTGAAGCCCTGGCTGCACGCCGGGCACGGGCAGTCCTCCATGATCGGCTCCTTCGCCTGCTTCATGCGGCCCTTCGTCAGGTCGATCCGCCACCGTCTCGCCGGGTCGGGCACGAGCGCCATCCCGTGGCGGCCGATCCGCGTCGGCATCGCGCAGTCGAAGGTGTCGATGCCCAGTTCGACGCCGCGCACGAGGTCGTCGACCTCTCCGATCCCGAGCAGGTGGCGGGGCTTGTCGGGCGCGACCTGCTCCAGCTCGTCTGTCGCCCAGCCGACGACCTCGTACATCTGCGGCTTGTCAGCCCCGAGCGAGCCGCCGATCGCGACGCCGGGCGCGCTCGTCTGCGCGATGTGGCGCGTCGCGGCGCGACGCAGGTCCTCGTAGACGCCGCCCTGGGAGATCGAGTAGAGCACCTGGCCCGGCGTCGGGTTCTGCTCGTGCCAGGCGATGCAGCGGTCGAGCCAGCGGTGGGTCCGCTCGGTCGAGCGCTCGGTGTAGTCGCGCGTGACGTGGAAGGGCGTGCACTCGTCGAAGGCGAGCGCGATGTCGGAGCGCAGCGCCGCCTGCACCTCCATCGAGGTCTCCGGCGCCATGAACCGCTCGCCGCCGTCGATGTAGGAGCGGAAGCGGACGCCCTCCTCCTCGATCCCGAGGATCGCGCCCGCGCGATCGGCGCCGCTGGGCGCGCGGCCCTTGATCTCGTCGGCGACCGTTCCGTGGCCCATCGAGAAGACCTGGAAGCCGCCGGAGTCGGTGATGATCGGCTCCTCCCAGCGCATGAACTCGTGGAGGCCGCCCTGCTCTCTGACCAGCTCGTGGCCGGGCGCGAGGAAGAGGTGGAAGGTGTTGCCGAGCACCATGTCGTAGCCGAGCGCGCGCACCTCGCGCGGCTCCAGGCCCTTGATCGTGCCCTTCGTCGCGAGCGGGACGAAGGCCGGCGTGCGCACCTGGCCGTGCGCGAGGTTGAGGACGCCGGTGCGTGCGAGCGAACCGGGGTCGCGATGCTGGATCTCGAGAAGCGGGGCCATCCCGCAGGACCCTAGAGGATCACTGCCGCCGGCCCGCTCCCGCCGCCCCGGCGCTCCCTGTCCGCCAGGCGCGCGAAACCGGCCCCGGACGCGAACGAGCCCGTGGCGGGGACCACGGGCTCGTTTGCGGTAGGTGGCCTGTTGACAGAACGGGTGCGATCCGGTCGCTCTGCTTTGACCCGGATCGACCCGGCCGCCGGCCGGCCAGGCCGACGATGGAGCGGGGCCCCGAAGTTGACTGCTCAACGGTGCCTCGTTGGAACGAAAATCAGCCTACTACAAAAGTCGACCAATACAAAAGCGTTTAACCAGCCAATCCATGCCATCTTCGCCCATTGACTGGTCAGTCGGACGAGACGCGAGTGTCTCATGTCAGGACACAAACTGCCAGCCTTGCGGGCCGGTGGCCACCTATGGGAATCGCCCGCGCGCACGGGAGATGTGAGCACCCACCGCCCTAACACCGATCGGGTCACACACCGCCGCCAAGTGCAAACCTGGCGCACAGGCGCCCGACAACGCCGCGGAGGCGTCCGCGCCCAGAACGAACAGAAGCCGCCCCGCGGAATCCACGGGGCGGCGGTTGCGACGAGAGCCTCATCACGCGGGCCGGACCGCCGGGGGCGCCGCGCTCGCGGCGCCAGGCGCGCGGTCGGCACCCGCCAGACGCGAGCGGCGAGCGCCAGCCCCGCTACGCCGCCGTCTTACCCTGCGCCGCTCCCTGCACGCCGGCGGCCTCGTGCCCCTCCAGCGCCGGCTGGGCGTTCGTCTCGATCGCGATCCGGCGCGGCTGGCGCTGGACCGGCTTCGGCACGCGCACCTCGAGCACGCCGTTCTCGAACCTCGCGGCGATCGCGTCGCCGTCGACGCCGTCGGGCAGCGTCAGCGAGCGCGAGAAGGCGCCGTAGGAGCGCTCGATGCGGTGGAAGCCCTCGCGCTCGGCCTCGACGGAGCTCTTGCGCTCGCCCGAGAGCGTCAGCGTGCGCTCGTCGAGCTCGATCTTGAGGTCCTCCTCGTGGACGCCCGGGAGGTCGGCACGGAGGACGTAGGCCCCCTCGGTCTCGACGAGGTCCATCGCCGGCACCCAGCGGCGCGGGCCGCGCTCGCCGCGCGCCGGCGCGTCGAAGAAGCTGTCGAAGAGGCGGTTCACCTCACCCTGGATCGCGTTGATCTCGCGAATCGGCTCCCAGCGGACGAGTGCCATGTCGTTCCTCCTTCCCGGTGGCGGGAATCTGATGTGGGTTACGTCGATAAATCTAAGTCTATCCACAACAGATTTCAAGTCACGCGCGTCAACGTGCAGACACGCGCCGGAAGGCGCCACGACGAAGCCGCAGCGAGCGGGACGCGAGCGGTAGTTCACGCGCGCGAGTCGACGTCCGGCGGTCGGCGGCGCGCGTGACGCGGCGTCAGCTGGCCGTCCGCGTCAGCGGGCGTCGGCGTCAGCGGGCGTCGGCGTCGGCCGACTGCTGGGCCGCGAGGACCCGCGTCCAGTACATCCCGAGCTGGACGAGCTCCTGCTCGTCGAAGTGCTCGAGGAAGCGCCTGCGGATGCCCTCGTGGTGCGTCGGGCGGGCCTCCGCCAGCAGCTCCAGGCCGGAGGGCGTGATGCAGGCGTAGGAGCCGCGCGCGTCGTTGGGGCAGGCGGCCCGGGCGAGCAGGCCGTCACGCTCGAGGCGGTCGACGAGCCGGCTCATGCCGCTGCGCGACAGCAGCACCGAGTCGGCGAGGTCGCACATCCGCATTCTGCGCTCCGGCGCGTCGGCGAGCTGGATCAGGACCTCGTAGGAGGTGAGCGGGAGGCGGTGGGCCGACTCCAGCTCGGTGTCGAGCGCCTTCATCAGCGAGGCGTGGACGCGCAGCAGGCCCTTCCAGGCCGCCAGCTCGTCGGGACAGAGTCCCGGTCCGTCGGCCAGCTCGCTCGGTGTCGCGTCGGTCGTCGCCATTGTTTCCAAACGGTGAAGGTCGCCGTCTGCGGCCGAAGATAGCAGCGTCAGGCGACGCGGAAGGTCAGTGTCCGACCCGCGCGCGCCAAGCTGCGATCAACCGCTTCTCTCGACTTCCCGCCGCAGCCGCTCGTTCGCCTTCTCCAGCTGCTGGAGGGTCGATCTGCCGACCGACGGGGCGCCGACCAACCGGTTGATGCGGGCGTTGATCTCGCGGTGGTCCTCCCTGCCCTTGCGCGCGAGCGTCGCGACCAGCTTGCTGCGCTCCTCGCGCAGCCGCTCGCGCTGCTGGTAGGCCGACTCGGGGGCGTCGGCGGCGCTCGGCAGCTCGATCTCCGCGGCGTCGGGCTTGACCGTCTCGGCGATCCCGCCGCCGAAGGCCATGAAGGCGGCCGACGGTCTCGCCTTCGCCGCCGGCTCAGGGTCGCCGAACAGCATCATGTTCTCGCCGATCGCGATCTGCTCGTCAGGCCGCGCGTCGGAGTAGAGCGCCTCGTAGACGCCCGGCTCGCTTCTGGTCCGCTCCGGCGGCTCGTCCAGCTCGCCGTCCTCGAGCCCCGGCTTGAACTCGATCGCGTGGTTGCGCTCCTCCTCGATCCGCGAGGCGAGCGTCTTGAGCAATATGTCCGACGGCAGGAACAGGTAGCTCATCTGGTGGCGCGGTCTCGGCGAGCGCCGGATGAAGCGGCCGACCACCTGGCGGAAGAACAGCTCGGTGCGTGCGGTGGTGGCGTAGACGCCGACGCGCAGGCGCGGGATGTCGACGCCCTCGGAGACCATCAGCACCGAGACGATCCAGCGCGTGCTGCCGGCGGCGTAGCGCGCGATCCGCGCGGAGGCGTCGGCCTCGTCGGAGGTGACGATCATCGGCGCCTCGCCGGAGATCTTCTCCAGCTGCCCGGCGAGCTGGATCGCGTGCTGCTTGTCCATCGCGATCACGAGGCCGCCGGCGTTCGGGTGGTCGCCCGAGCGGATCTCGCCGAGCTTCGCGTCGGCGTCGACGAGCACCCGCCTGATCCAGTCGCCCTCGCCGTCGAGCGCAGTGCGCAGGCGGCGGGCGTCCTCGTTGCGCGGCAGCACGATCGAGAAGTCGGCGCGGCGGCGCATGCCGTCGCTCTGCCACTCCATGTCGCCGTCGTAGGGCTGGAAGGTGATCGGGCGGCAGACGCCGTCCATCAGCGCCTGCGTGTACGAGTAGTTGTAGGAGGCGGCCGAGACGCCGTCGGCGTCGTACTCGACCCACGGGATCGGCGTGTTGTCGGAGCGGAACGGCGTCCCCGACAGCAGGATCCGCTTGTGCGCCTTCGCGAAGGCGTCCATCGCGGTCGCGCCCCAGGCGGCGTGCTCGCCCATGTGGTGGGGCTCGTCGGCGATCAGCAGCGTGCGGCGCGCGTTGCAGGCCTGGCGGTGCGGTCTCGCCCCCGCCGCGACCGCCTGGTAGGTGACGACGACGCCGTCGCGGTCGCTCGGCTCCGGTCCCTCGCTGTTGGGCCGGTTCGGTTCGAGGTCGATCCCGTAGCGGGCCGCGTCGGAGGCCCACTGGCGGCAGATGTGCGCGGTCGGCGCGAGGATCGCGACGCGCTGCACCTCGCCGCGCTCCAGCGCCTCGTAGGCGACGCGCAGCCCGAAGGTCGTCTTGCCGGCGGCCGGCGTCGCGGAGGCGAGGAATGCCTCCCCCTCGTGGCTGGCGAGCTGCTCGATCGCGGCTCTCTGCCAGTCGCGCAGGGGCCGGGAGTCCGGCCACGGCGGAAGCGGTCGACGACGTTTGAACGCCATCGTCACGTCGGCTGGGAGAACGAGCCCCCCGGGCGAGTTCTCCCGACGGGATCCGAGCCTCCAGGCGAGGATCCCGCGATCAGCGAGCGGCCCGTCATCTGCTCGGGCTGGTCGATCCCGAGCAGGTTCAGCAACGTCGGCGCGACGTCGGCGAGGATGCCGCCGTCGCGCAGGCTCAAGCCGGGCGCGGTGACGATCACCGGCACCGGGTTGAGCGAGTGCGCGGTGTTCGGGCTGCCGTCTGGCTCGAGCATGTGGTCGGCGTTGCCGTGATCGGCCGTGATCAGCAGCACGCCGCCGCTCTCGTGGACCGCGCGGACGACCTCGCCGAGGCACGCGTCGACCGTCTCGACCGCGCGCGTGGCGGCCGGGATGTCGCCGGTGTGGCCGACCATGTCGGCGTTGGCGAAGTTGATGATCCCGAAGCGCGGCTCGTCCTCGTTCCACGCGTCGACGAACAGCCTCGCCGCCTCGCGCGCGCTCATCTCCGGCTTGTGGTCGTAGGTCGGCACGTCGCGCGGGGAGGGCGCCAGCTCGCGCCGCTCGCCCTCGTACGGGTGCTCCTCGCCTCCGTTGAAGAAGTAGGTGACGTGCGGGTACTTCTCGGTCTCCGCGACGTGCAGCTGGCCGGCGCCGGCCTGCGCGAGCACGCTCGCCAGCGTCACCGTCGGGCGGGCCGGCGGGAAGGCGACCGGGAACGACCAGTCCTCGTTGTACTCGGTCATGCAGGTGTACCGCGCGACCGGCGCGGCGCCTCTGCGGTCGACGTCGGCGAAGGCCGGGTCGGCCAGCGCGAGCGTGATCTCGCGCATCCGGTCGGGCCGGAAGTTGATGCCGATCACCGAATCGCTCTCGGGGCGGATCCTCGCCTCCGCGCCGACCGTCGTGGCGGTGACGAACTCGTCGGTCTCGCCGCGGCCGTAGGCGGCCTCGACGGCCGCGGCGCCCGTGGCGGCGTGGTGCTGCCCGATCCCGTGGACGAGCAGGTCGTACGCCTGCTGGACGCGGTCCCAGCGCTTGTCGCGGTCCATCGCGAAGTAGCGGCCGATGACGGAGCCGATCCGGCCCGCGCCGGCGTCGGCCATCCAGCCCTCGACCGTCGCGAGGTAGCCGGCGCCGGCCTTCGGCAGCGTGTCGCGGCCGTCGGTGAAGGCGTGGACGACGAGGTCGTGGACGCCCAGCTCGGCGGCCAGCTCGATCAGCGCCTTCAGGTGTCTCATCGCCGAGTGGACGCCGCCCTCGGAGACCAGGCCGATCAGGTGGACCCGTCTCCCCTCCGCGGCGCCGGCCTCGAACGCGGCGCGCAGCACCGGGTTCTGCGAGAAGGTCCCCTCCTCGGCCGCCTCGTCGATGCGGGTCAGGTCCTGCTTGACGATCGCGCCGGCGCCGAGGTTGAGGTGACCGACCTCCGAGTTGCCCATCTGCCCGTCGGGCAGGCCGACCGCCTTGCCCTGCGCGGTCAGCTGGGTCGTCGGATAGCGGTCCCACAGCTCGTCGAAGACCGGCGTCTCGGCGAGCGAGACGGCGTTGCCCGGACCGGCGGGGGCGAGCCCCCAGCCGTCGAGCACGACGAGCGCCGCCCGCGGGGCGGGCAGTCTCTCGGCGCCAGGCGGGAGCGTCATGCCGACGCGGCCTCCACGATCGCGGCGAACGCCTCGGGATCGAGGCTGGCGCCGCCGACGAGGCCGCCGTCGACGTCCGGCAGCGCGAGCAGCTCGGCGGCGTTCTCCGGCTTCATCGAGCCGCCGTAGAGGACGCGGACGCGGTCGGCCGCCTCCTGCGAGCGCTGGCCGACGAGCGCGCGCACGAAGGCGCACGCCTCCTGCGCCTGCTCGGGCGTGGCGGTCAGGCCGGTGCCGATCGCCCAGATCGGCTCGTAGGCGATCACGACGTCGGCGAGCCGGTCCTCGGCGACCTTCGCCAGGCCTTCCTGGACCTGGTGGCGGAGCTTACGCTCCGTGTCGCCGGCCTCGCGCTCGCTCTCGGTCTCGCCGACGCAGAGGATCGGCTCGAGACCCGCCTCCAGCGCCTTCGGGACCGCCAGCGACAGCGACTTGTCGGTCTCCCCGAACAGCTCGCGCCGCTCGGAGTGGCCGAGGATCGTGCCGTGGACCTCCAGCTCGCTCAGCATCGCCGCGGAGATCTCGCCGGTGAAGGCGCCCTGGTCGGCGTGATGCATGTTCTGCGCGTAGACGCGCACCGCCGAGCCGCGCGCCGAGTCGACCATCGCCTGCAGCGCGGTGAACGGCGGGCAGATGCCGATGTCGATGCCGTCGGCGGAGAAGACGCGCGGCAGCAGGCCCTGGATGAACTCCTCGGCCTCCGCGATCGTCTTGTGCATCTTCCAGTTGCCCGCGATCAGCGGGGTGCGACCACTGCTCATGCAGAAACCTCCGACGCGGGAAGAGCGAGCCGCCAGGCGAGTTCTTCCAATGGAAAGCAAGCCCGCAGGGCGCAGCTTTTCACGAGAGCGCCTCCACTCCGGGCAGCTTCTTGCCTTCGAGCAGCTCCAGCGACGCGCCTCCGCCCGTTGAGAGGTGCGTCACGCCTTCGGCCAGCCCGAACTGCTGGATCGCCGCGGCGGAGTCGCCGCCGCCGACGACCGTCGTGCCCGGCGCGTCCGCGACCGCCTCGGCGACCGCGCGCGTGCCGGCCGCGAACGGCTCCAGCTCGAACGCGCCCATCGGCCCGTTCCAGAAGACGGTGCCGGCGCCCGCGATCACCTCGGCGTAGCGCTGCGCCGTCTTGGGCCCGACGTCGAGCCCCATCCAGCCGTCCGGGACGTCGACCCCGTCGAGCGTTCTGTGCTCGGCCTCGGCGGCGAAGCGGTCGGCGACGACGAGGTCGACCGGCAGCTCCAGCTTGGCGCGGCCGTCCTCGCCCGCCTGCTCCAGCGCGTCGCGCGCCGGGGCGACGCCCTCCTCCTCGCACAGCGAGGAGCCGACCTCGTGACCCTGGGCCTTGAAGAACGGGAAGCACATCGCGCCGCCGATCAGGATCGTGTCGGCGACCTGCAGGAAGCGGTCGATGACGGCGATCTTGTCGGTCACCTTCGCGCCGCCGACGACGGCGACGAGCGGCTTCGCCGGGTCCTCGATGATCGCCGTCAGCGTCTTCACCTCGCGCTCCAGCAGCCGGCCGGCGGCGTGCGGGAGCTTGTGCGCGACGCCCTCCGTGGAGGCGTGCGCGCGGTGGGCGGCGCCGAAGGCGTCGTTGACGTACGCGTCGGCGAGCGAGGCGAGCTGACCGGCGAGGTCGGCGTCGTTCTTCGTCTCGCCCGGCTCGTAGCGGACGTTCTCCAGCAGCAGCACGTCGCCCGGCTGGAGTCTGTTCGCCAGCGCCGTCACCTGGTCGCCGACGACGCCCGGAGCGAGCTGGACCTCACGGCCCAGCAGCTCCGACAGACGACCGGCGACGGGACGCAGCGAGAACTCCGGCTCGCGGTCCTTCGGGCGGCCGAGGTGCGAGACGAGCACCAGCGACGCGCCCTGGCCGAGCAGCTCTCTGAGCGTCGGCAGGGCGGCGCGGATGCGGGTGTCGTCCGCGACCTCTCCGTCCTTCAACGGGACGTTGAAGTCGACGCGGACGAGGACCCGCCTGCCCTCGACGTTCAGGTCGTCGAGGGTCTTCACAGCACCTTCTGGACGAGGTCGACGACGCGGCTGGAGTAGCCCCACTCGTTGTCGTACCAGGAGACGACCTTCACCATCGTGCCCTCCAGGACCGACGTCAGCTGGCCGTCGACGATCGACGAGCGCGGGTCCTTGACGATGTCGGAGGAGACGATCGGGTCCTCGGTGTAGCCGAGGATGCCCTTCAGCGGGCCGTCGGCCGCCGCGGCCTTCAGCGCGCCGTTGACCTCCTCGACGCTCGTCGCCTTCTTCGCGACGAAGGTGAGGTCGACGACCGAGCCGGTCGGGACGGGGGCGCGGACCGCGAAGCCGTTCAGCTTGCCGTTCAGCTCCGGGATCACGAGGCCGATCGCCTTCGCGGCGCCGGTCGACGCCGGGATCAGGTTGACGGCGGCGGCGCGCGCGCGGCGCAGGTCCTTGTGCGGCATGTCCTGGAGACGCTGATCGGCCGTGTAGGCGTGGATCGTCGTCATCAGGCCGTGGTCGATGCCGACCGTGTCGTTGAGGACCTTCGCGACCGGCGCGAGGCAGTTGGTCGTGCACGACGCGTTCGAGATGACCGTGTGGTTGGCCTTGTCGTACGTGTCGAAGTTGACGCCGAGGACCACGGTCGCGTCCGGGCCCGTGGCGGGCGCGGAGATGATGACCTTCTTGGCGCCGCCGGCGAGGTGCTTCTCGGCGTCCTCTCTCTTCGTGAAGAAGCCGGTCGACTCGATCACGACGTCGACGCCGAGGTCGCCCCACGGCAGCGCGCCCGGGTCGCGCTCGGCGAGCACCTTCAGCAGCTTGCCGTCGACCTCGATGCCGCCGTCGACCACCTCGACGGTGCCCGGGTACGGGCCGAGGATCGAGTCGTACTTGAGGAGGTGGGCGAGCGTCTTCGTGTCCGTGAGGTCGTTGACCGCAACGAACTCGATGTCGGCGCCCTGCTCCTGGGCAGCCCGGAAGACGTTCCGGCCGATCCGGCCGAAGCCGTTGATCCCAACCCGAAGCGGCATGCGTGCGAGTCCTTCCGTTGGCAACAGAAATTGCAGAGAGGAGGTCGGGGCGAAAGCAACCCGACGGGGCGCGAAGGGTATCAATGCGGCCCGCCGCGACCGGTCCTCGCGGCGGCTCGCCGCGCCCCGGCGCCGCGCGGCTCCCGCCTGCTAGGGACCTGCCCTGTCGCCGGCCGCCGCAACCGCCTCCGTCAGCGCGGCGACGGCCGCCCCGACCGCGTGCTCGCCGACGTTCGAGTAGCCGACGACGAGCGCAGAGCGGCCGCCGTGCGCGTCGTCGCCGCGGTCGGCACCGTCGCCGCCGTCGCGCAGCGGCTC
>JAEXXR010000070.1 GCA_023405705.1 Actinomycetes bacterium | reverse complement strand
GGCGCGCACGGGGGCCGGCAGCGCCGCCGGCCCGCGCCCGCTGCCGCCGCTGACGCCGGCCCACCAGGAGCTGCGCGCGGAGATCCGCGCCTGGGTCGAGGGCGAGCTGGCACCCCACGTCGACGCGTGGGAGGAGGCGCGCACCTTCCCTGACGAGGTGCTGTGCGACTGTGCGCGGCGCGGCTGGGTCGGGCTGAAGTTCCCTGAGGAGCACGGCGGCGCCGGCGACCCGGTCGGCGCCGCCGTCTTCGCCGAGGAGCTGGCGCGCAGCGGCTCCGGCGGCCTCGGCGCCGGGATCGGCGCCCACGCCGGGATCGCGCTGCCGCCGGTGTGGAAGTTCGGCACCTCGCTGCAGCACGCCCGCTACCTGCAGCCGGGCATCCGCGGCGAGAGGATCGCCGCGCTCGGCATCACCGAGCCCGACGCCGGCTCCGACGTCGCCTCGATCCGCACGCGCGCCGAGCGCGTCGACGGCGGCTTCGTCGTCAACGGCTCGAAGATGTTCATCACCAACGGCGTTCGCGCCGACTTCGTCGTCACCGCCGTCAAGACGACCGCCGAGGGCGGCCACAACGGCATCTCGTTCCTGATCGCCGACGTGCGCGACGGCGACGGGAGACAGGCCGAGGGCGTCACGACCTCGAAGATCGAGAAGCTCGGCTGGCACGCCTCCGACACCGCGCTGATCTCCTTCGACGACCTCTTCGTGCCGGAGGAGAACCTGCTCGGCGAGCTGCACGGCGGCTTCAAGCTGATCATGGTCAACTTCGCCTGGGAGCGGCTGATGATGTCGCTCGGCGCGCTCGGTGCCGTCGAGCTGGCGCTGGAGCGGACCGTCGGGCTGCTGCAGCAGCGCGCCGCCGCCGGCCGCCGCCCGAGCCAGCGCGCCCGCCACCAGCTCGCGGAGGTCGCGACCGCGCTGGAGTGCGGCCGCGCGCTGACCTACCACGCGCTGCGCCTCCACCTCGCCGGCGCCGACTGCGTGAGAGAGGTGACGATGGCGAAGCTGGCGACCCAGCGGGCCGCCTACGACGCCGCCGACCGCTGCCTCCAGGTCGTCTACGACACCGGCGCCTGCGCGGACCCGCTGCTGGAGCGGGCGGTCCGCGACCTGCGCCTCGGCCCGATCGGCGGCGGCACCGACGAGGTGATGAAGGAGATCCTCGGCAAGACGATGGGGCTGTAGGTGGCCGCCGCCACGGCGCGGCGTGGCGGCAGCGGCGGCCTACGGCGTCGTGAGCGCGGCGATCGGGTCTCTGAATCTGCCGCCGCCGGCGACCTTCTCGACGTATCTGGCGACCGCCTTCACCTCCGCCTCGCTTCTGACCGCGTCGCGCAGCGACGGCATCCACCAGTAGTAGCCGTTGATCGTCTTCTCCATCACGTGGTCGTAGCTGGGCGTGACGACGTTGAAGTCGGTGCCCGGGAAGTCCGGTCTGCCGGTCGCCGCTCTGCCCGCGATCGCGTGGCAGGTTCTGCAGTGCTGCTCGAAGACCTGCCGGCCGAGTCTCATCTCTCTGGCCGGCACGGCAACGTCTCTGACGCGGCCTCCCGCCCCATCCAGCACGTATCTGGCGACCGCGTCCTTCTCGGCCGGCGTCATCTCGTCCGCGAACGACTGCATGCCGGAGCCGCCGTACTCGATGCGGAAGTCGACGTACTCGCGGCTGTCTATCGCGACGTCGTCGAAGTTGGGCCCGTACTCGCCGGTCGTGCCGGTCGGCGTGCGGCCGTTCATGCCGTGGCAGCTGGCGCAGTGCTCGGCGAACATGCGCGCGCCGAGGTCGTCGCTTCTGAGCGACGCCGGGACGGCGCCGACCGTTCTGGTCACGGTCACCGTCTCGGTGTCGCCCGACGAGCCGCAGCCGGCCGCGACCACGGCGAGCCCCGTCGCGACGCACGCGACCATCGTCACGAGCCCGCGGCGCAGCCGGCCGCGGGCCGGCATCGAACCGTCCACGTCTTTCCCCCTATTCCCCGTTCCTCCGCCTGCGGCCAGCGACCGCCGGGCGGGCGATCGGACGAATCTAACAGTCTTCCGGTGCGCATGTGCGCTTTTCTGGAGCGCGCCGACGCATCGGCGTCCATCCCGGCTCGGCGGACGTAGAGTCCGCCGCCCCACCACCTGACCACGGTCATCAAGGAGATGTGCATGGGAGTTATCGACGGCAAGGTCGCGATCGTCACCGGCAGCGCGCGCGGGATCGGCCGCGCGACCGCCGAGCTGCTGTCCGAGCAGGGCGCGAAGGTGCTGATCAACGACCTCGACGGCGACGTCGCGCAGCAGACCGCGTCGGAGATCGCGGGCGAGACGACCGTCTTCGCCGGGGACCTGACGAAGGGCGACGCGCCGGACAAGCTCGTCCGGACGGCGATCGACGCCTGGGGCAGACTCGACATCGTCGTCAACAACGCCGGCTACACGCTCGACGCGCCGGTCCACAAGCTCAGCGACGACTGGTGGCAGCGGATGCTCGACATCCACGTCACGGTCCCGTTCAGAGTGATCCGCGCGGCCGCGCCGCACCTGCGCGAGCCGGCGAAGAAGGAGCGTGAGGAAGGCGTCGAGGTCTTCCGCAAGATCGTCAACATCTCCTCGACCTCCGGCACGATGGGCAACGCCGGCCAGGCCAACTACTCGGCCGCCAAGTCAGCCGTCGTCGGCCTCACGAAGACGCTGGCGAAGGAGTGGGGCCAGTTCAAGGTCAACTGCAACGCGGTCGCGTTCGGCTTCATCGACACGCGGCTGACGCAGTCCAAGGACGACGCCAACAAGATGGTGATCGACGGCGAGGAGATCCAGCTCGGGATCCCGGACCAGCTCCGCGGCATGTCGCAGATGCTGATCCCGATCGGCCGCTCCGCCAAGCCCGAGGAGGCCGCCGGCGGCGTCTTCTTCCTCTGCTCGCCCTGGTCCAACTACGTGCACGGCCAGGTGCTCAACGTCACCGGTGGCCTCTTCACCGGCATGACGACCTGAGCCGCAGCGCAGCTCAGTGCTTCGGCAGGACCTCGAGCAGCCGCTCGAGGTCCTGTGCGCTGCTCCAGCCGCCGAAGGAGGCGCGCAGCAGGTCCTCGCCCGGCAGCGAGCGGACGACGACGCCCGCCTCCAGCAGCAGCTCGACGCGCCGCTCCGCGCCCGGCTCGCGCCAGGTCACCAGCGTCGTGCGGTCGCGCGCGAGCACCTCGCGCCCGCGCTCGGCGAGCAGCGTCGCCGCGAGCCCGGCGAGGTCGTGCGCCTGCGTGTGGATCCGGTCCCAGCCGGCCTGCTCGAACAGCTCCAGCGTTGCGGCCGCCTGCACGACCGAGGCCGGCGGCAGCGCCGGCGTGTCGTAGGCGCGCGCCTCGGCGGAGGGGACGGCGTCGAGGCCGAGGTTCGCGTCCTCGAGGTTGACGTAGCCGGGACTCGGCGGCGCGAGCCGCGCGCGGATCGCCGGCGAGAGGTAGAGCATCCCCGTGCCGCACGGCCCGCACAGCCATTTCTGGCCAGAGCCGGCGTACAGGTCGGCGCCGAGCGCCGCGACGTCGATCGCGACCGCGCCGACGCCCTGGGCGCCGTCGAGCAGCAGCGGCGGCTCGATCTGCGCCAGCGCGGCCGGCGCGAGCTGCCCGCTGCGCCAGGAGACGTGGGAGCAGACGACGAGCCTCGTCTGCGGGCCGACGGCGTCGGCGAGCTGCGCGAACGGCGCGGTGCGGACCGCGATCCCGCGCCGGCGCTGGGCGACGAGCGGGCCGTAGACGCCCGGGTGCTCCTCGTCGCTGGTGAGGATCTCGTCGCCGGGTCTGAGGTCGAGCGCGAGCAGCGCGCGCGAGATCCCGTCGGTCGTGGAGGTGGTGAGCGCGACGTCGGCCGGGTCGGCGCCCAGGCGCGCGGCGTAGAGCGCGCGCAGCCGCTCGCCCTGCTCGGCGGCGGCGAGGAAGAACGGCATCCCGCCCCGTCCCTCCTCCTGCTCGCGCTCGAGCTGAGCGCGAGCCGCTTCCGTGGAGCGCGTAGCGACCGGGCCGTTGGTGCCCGCGTTCAGGTAGGCGACGCGCTCGCAGACGGGAAACTGCGCCCGCAGCTCCTCGAGCGATCCGGGCGCGGAGGTTCCCATCAGACCGGTACTGCTCTCAGCCCTTCTGGAGGGCCTTCGCGCGCGCGTCCTGCTGGTCCTTCCAGCGGGCGTGCGACTCCTCGATGACCTCGAGCGCGGCCTCCTTCGGGAACCAGCCGTCGACCTTGACTACCTTGCCCTCGGGGGTCTTGTAGATCGAGAAGAAGTGGGAGATCTCGTCGCGCAGCGGCAGCGAGAGGTCGTCCAGCTCGTTCATCCAGTTCCAGTTCGGATCCTCGAGCGGCACGCAGAGGACCTTGTCGTCGACGCCCTTGTCGTCGCGCATCTTGAACAGCGCGATCGGCTTGACGGGGATGACGCAGCCCGGGAAGGTCGGCTCCGAGACGCAGACCATGGCGTCGAGCGGATCGCCGTCCTCGCCGAGGGTCTCGGGGATGAAGCCGTAGTCGGTCGGATAGACCACGGAGGAGAAGAGGAACCGGTCGAACTTGATCGCGCCGAGCTCTTCGTCCCACTCGTACTTGTTTCGGCTGCCCTTGGGAATCTCTACCAGGCAGTGCAGCAGGTTCTCGTTCATTCACCCCTACGATACGGGGCCGGGCGCCGGAACGCTGTCAGCCGGCGGGCCCGCGCTCACCCCGCCGCGAGCGCTCCCGGCGCCAGCCGGGAGCCGGAGAAGTAGTCGCCGGCCGGCGAGGCGAGGTAGGCGGCGAGCGCGGCCAGCTCCCCCTCCCCGGTCCCCGGGCCGGGCGTCAGCGCGACGATCCGGATCCCGTGGCGCGCCCACTCGATCGACAGCGTGCGCGCGAGGTTCTCCGCGGCGCCGCGGACGCCCTCGCTCGCCGGGTCCTCCGGACGCGGCGGCGGCGCGACCAGCACGACCTTGCCGGGCGCGCCGGCGTCGTC
>JAEXXR010000069.1 GCA_023405705.1 Actinomycetes bacterium | reverse complement strand
GCGTCGTCCCGCGGGCGGGGTAGATTCACGTCACACCGCAAACGGGACGAGGGAACGCCGATGCAGCAGGATCTGCTGGAGCAGTTGCAGGAGAGCCGCAAGTGGCTGATGGTCGCCGGCGTGCTGGCGGTGATCGGCGGGGCGATCGCGATCATCGTCCCGGCGCTCGCCTCGGTCGGCGTCGCGATCTTCATCGGCTGGATGCTCGTCTTCGCCGCCGTCTTCCTCTTCATCGACGCCTTCGCCGTCCGCGACGTCGGCCGCCTCGTGCTGCGCGCGCTGCTGGCGCTGCTCGCGCTCGCCGCCGGCATCGCGCTGCTCGTCGCGCCGCTGAGAGGGACCTACACGCTGACCGTCCTGCTCGTGCTGTGGTTCGCGATGACCGGCATCGTGCGGATCGGCGTCGCGGTCGCCGAGCGCGGGCTGCCGGGCGCCGGCATGACCGCCTTCAACGGCGTCGTCACGCTCCTGCTCGCGATCCTGATCGGCGCCGAGCTGCCGGAGTCCTCCGACTGGGCGATCGGCCTGCTCGTCGGGATCGACTTCCTCTTCTTCGGCTTCTCGGCGATCGCCGCCGCGACGGCGCTGAAGCGCTCGGCGCCGACCGCCTGAGCGCACCTGACACAGGGTCGCGGCGCCGTCCGCCGCGAGCCGTCCACGGCTCCGGAACCCGGGCGAACCGGGGTTGAGGGCCGTTCACAGGATCCTCACGACTCGATGACGGGGCGGTCACGAATCGGGGTTTGACGGCCGGGACAGTCACGGTGACTCGTCGCATGGACGCGCTGCGGGTCACCGTCCCGTCTCTCTCCCGAAGGACCACATTGACCTCCTCATCAACGCCGCGCACGCGGCGCTGGTCGAGCCTGCCCGCGTCGCTCGCGGCGGCGGCGCTGATCGCCGCGCTGCCGGCGTCGGCCCAGGCGGCAGGGCTCAACCTGATCGACGAGACCGAGCAGATCGGCCCGGGCATCGAGCTGCGTCACGTCAAGACGCTCGAGGCCGGCGGCTGGTACGACCACCAGATCCTCACCGCCAGGCTCGGCGGCCCCGTCAGCTCTGACCTGCTCTCGGGCGACCACGTCACCGACCGCGGCCCGATCTCGGTCAAGGCCGACAGAGCCGGCGCCGTCGCGGGCGTCAACGGCGACTTCTTCGACATCGACAACTCCAACGCCCCGGTCGGCGCTGCGATCAGAGGCGGCGAGCTGCTGAAGACCAGCGACCGCAACCAGCCGCGGCCGCAGGCCGGCGTCACGCAGGACGGCATCGGCCGGCTGGCGAACCTGGCGGTCGACGCGAAGGCGACGATCACGGGCGAGACGCGCCCGCTGATCAGCGTCAACGCCGCGAACGGCGGCAGCACCGCGGCCGACGGCATGGTCGCCTTCACCTCCAAGTGGGGCGGCAACCGCGCGCGTCCGTTCGCGGGCGTCGCGAACGTCGCCGAGGTGCTCGTGCAGGACGGCAGAGTCGTCTCGGTCAGAGGCGACGGCCCCGGCGCCGACGCGATCCCGGAGAACGGCTTCTACCTCGTCGGCCGCGACGCGGCCGCCGACCAGATCCGCGCGCTGCAGGCCGGCGACGAGGTGACGCTCGACTGGCAGCTGACCGACGAGATCGCCAGACAGCTGACGTTCGCCGTCGGCGGCAACGAGGTCCTGATCCGCGACGGCGCCGTGCTGCCGAACCTCGACCAGTCGGTCCACCCGCGCACCGCCATCGGCTTCAAGGACGGCGGCCGCACGATCATGCTGATGACCTCCGACGGCCGTCAGGCGCCGATCCTCGGCGTCACGACGCAGAAGGTCGCCGAGGTCCTGCACGAGATGGGCGCCGAGACGGCGATGAACCTCGACGGCGGCGGCTCGACGACGATGGTCGCGCGCCACCTCGGCGACAGCAGGGTCACCGTCCGCAACAGCCCCTCCGACGGCTTCGAGCGCCACGACCCCAACGGCGTCGGCCTCTTCGTCACGCCCGGCAGCGGCCAGGCCGAGGAGCTGGTCGTGACGCCCTCGGGCGAGGGGGCGCGGATCTTCCCGGGCCTGCATCGCACGCTGCGCGTCAAGGCGGTCGACGACCACCGCACGCCCGTCTCGGTCGCGCGCGGCGACGTCCGCTGGAGCGTCAACGAGGGCTCGGTCGACGGCGGCCTGCTGCACGCGCCGGAGAACGTCTTCGGCCACGTGCGCGTGAAGGCGACGACCGACACCGCCCAGGCGACGACGGCCGTCAGAGTGCTCGGCGAGCTGACGTCGCTGGAGCTCGACAGAACCCGTCTGGCGATCGCCTCGCCCGGTGCGGACAACGCCGTGATCGTCAGCGTGACCGGCCGCGACGAGGAGGGCTACACGGCCCCGGTCGGCGCCGCCGACCTCGAGCTCGACTACGACGACGCGGTCGTCTCGGTCCAGCCGAGCGGCGACAAGCTCAGAGTCACCCCGAAGGCGATCGGCGGCACGCTGCTGACGATCTCCGTCAACGGCGAAGAGGTCAAGCTGCCGATCTCGGTCGGCGTCGAGACGAACGTCGAGTACGACTTCTCCGACGGCGGCGCCGCGAGCGGCCGCTGGATCACCAACGGCACCGGCGGCAGAGCGCGCACGCTGACCGACACGGCCGAGGGCCTGCGGCTGGAGTACCAGGCCGCCCGCAACATGGGCTTCGGCGCGAGAGTCGCGTGGGACGACGCGGTGCCGCTCGCCGGTCAGCCGCTGGCGGTCCGCATCAGAGTCCGCTCGCAGGAGAGAGTCTCGCTGACCTACGCGGTCTTCCGCGACCCCGACAACAGAGCGGTGACGGTCTACGGCCCGGCGCTCAAGGGCGGGAACGAGTGGGAGACGGTCGAGTTCACGCCGCCCCCGTCGACGAGGTTCCCGGTCCGCTTCAGCTACTTCCAGGCGATCGAGACGAACGTCGCGCTGCAGAGAGACGGCGTCCTCACCTTTGCCGGCGTCGAGACGGACAACCCGAGCGAGGTCGAGATCCCGGAGACCCCGCCGCTGAAGTCCGACCCGCTCGTCTCGCCCGACGGCAAGCTGCAGGACGGCGAGGAGGAGTTCACCTTCGCGACGCTCTCCGACGTCCAGTTCACGCACGTCAACACCGAGATGGTTCCGGTCGCGATCCAGGCGCTGAGACGGATCCGCGCCACGAACCCCGACCTGATCGTCCTCAACGGCGACATCGTCGACCTCGGCGAGAGAGCCGACATCGACCTCGCGCGCACGACGCTGGAGGCCGGCGGCTGCCAGCTGGTCGAGCTCGGCAGCGCGTCGGTGCCGGAGCCGACCGCCGACAGGACGCCGTGCCTGTACGTGCCCGGCAACCACGAGTCCTACATCCCGGGCGGCCAGGGCACGCTCGCCGCGTTCACGGCCGAGTTCGGCAGACCGTACGGCTACACCGACCACAAGGGCACCCGCTTCATCACGCTCAACAGCGCCCTCGGCACCTTCCGCGGCAGCGACTTCGCGCAGCTGCCGATGCTGCAGGAGGCGCTGAGCGAGGCCGCCTCCGACGAGGCGATCGACAACGTGATGGTCTTCGCCCATCACCCGACGCTCGACCCGAGAGACACGCGCGACTCGCAGCTCGGCGACCGCCTCGAGGTGCAGCTGGTCGAGAAGCTGCTGAGCGACTTCCGTCACGACTCCGGCAAGGGCGTCGCGATGGTCGGCTCGCACGCGCAGATCATGAACGTGCGGCGTGAGCAGGGCGTCCCGTACATCGTCCTCCCCTCCTCGGGCAAGGCGCCGTACGGCACGCCGGACCGCGGCGGCATCACCGGCTGGGTCCGCTGGGGCGTCGACTCCGACGCCAACGCGGCCGAGGAGTGGCTGAGCCTCGACGTGCGCCCGTTCGCGCAGTCGATCGACCTGCAGGCCCCCGCGGAGCTGGAGGTCGGCTCCGAGGCGACGCTCGGCGGCACGCTCGTGCAGCCGACGGGCGTCAACCCCGGCAGCCGCACCGTCCCGCTGAGATACCCGCTGTCGCTGCGCTGGTCCGGTGACGACGCGCTTGCGATCGGCTCCGGCGAGGAGGCCGTCGAGGCCGCCCGCGAGGCCGACAAGGTCGCGATCGTCGACCCCGAGACCGGTCAGCTGACCGCGCTGAAGACCGGCGAGGTCAAGCTCGCCGTCGAGGCCGACTCGATGCGCAACGACGACGACCTGTCGCCGACCCGCGTCGAGAAGACCGTCAGCGTCGTCGCCAACACGGGCCCGGGCGCGAAGGCGTTCGTCGGCACGCCGGTCTTCCCCGACCAGGCGGCCACGACGATCGGTGCCGGCCAGCCCGTGACGATCTCCAACACCGGCGACGAGCCGCTGGAGATCTCGCTCGCCCGCGTCGAGGCGGTCGAGGGACCCACCGGTGACTTCGTCGTCGCCGACGACGCCTGCAAGGCGACCGTCGCGCCCGGCGAGGCCTGCACCGTGCTGGTCCGCTTCGCGCCCAGCCGCGAGCACGCGACCTCGACGGCGAAGCTGGTCTTCCGCGCCAACACCGCGGAGCAGCGTCACGTCGTGACGGTCAGCGCCAGATCGACCGGCCTGCCGAGAGGCGAGAAGGGCGACCAGGGCGTCCCCGGCGTCCCGGGCGAGGACGGGCCGGTCGGCCCGCAGGGGCCGCAGGGCCCCCGGGGCCCGCAGGGTGAGCAGGGC
>JAEXXR010000032.1 GCA_023405705.1 Actinomycetes bacterium | reverse complement strand
GGCGGAGGCGTCCTGCGGCGCGACGTCGGTCTCGCGCCTGGCGGCGTCGCGCGCGAGGTCGTAGGCGCCCATGTCCTCGTAGATGCGCGCGGCGAAGCGATGCGGCGCCGGGCGGTCTCGCTCCACCCGCAGCCAGTCGCGCACGGAGCGCGCGGCCGCCGGCAGGTTGCCCGACTGCCAGAAGGCGACGGTCAGCTGGCGCAGCACGACGGGATTTCTCGGATCGGCGTCGCGGGCGTAGACGAGTCGTCTCGCGGCCAGCTCCGGGTTCCCCTCCGCGAGCGCGTGCTGGGCGGCCGTCATGAACCGCTGGACGCGCTCGGCGCCCGGGTCCGGTCTGGAGAAGTCGACGAACTGGAGCGAGCCGGCGGGGATCGTGCGGATGCCGAGCTGGAACTTGACGCGCGCCCACTGCTGCACGTCGTCGCCCTCGCCGGAGAAGTAGATGCCGGTGACCGAGCCGACGCCCCACTCCGGGTAGGAGAGGCAGCGCGCGTAGCGGTGGACGACCGAGTGCGCCGGCGCCTGGGAGCCGAACGGATCGTTCTCGGCGCGGTCTCTCTCGGCCTCGGCGCGGGCCTGCGCCTCCTCGTAGGCACGGCGGCCCTCCTCGGCGCGGGCCTTGCGCGCCGCGGCGGCTGAGACCTTGACGGCGTTGGCGGAGACGCGCCCGCCGCGCGAGGTCTCGGCCAGCTGCTCGAGCTGGTCGGCGGCCTCGTTGATCGCCTGCAGGTGGCGCTGGTGCTCGTGCTGGCGGCCGGGCGGTGCGATGTCCGGGTGCCAGACCTTCGCCATTCTCCGCCGCGCCAGCTGCACGGCGCGCTTGTCGAACGGCGGCTCCAGCTCCAGCAGGAGGATCGCCTGTTCGATGTCGAAGACCGCGGCCATGAACATCCAAGGCTAGCGGCGACGGGCAAGGCGAGGTCGCCGAGTCGTGAAGCCGTTCGGCGCACTCCTTTCCCGCGCGCGCGAAGCGCACCGGGCGGGATCTCTATCCTCCGTCGGCGTGTCCGCCCAGTACATCTTCCAGATGCACCGCCTGTCCCGGCTCTTCCCGCCGGACAAGGAGGTGCTGAGAGACATCAACCTCTCCTTCTATCCCGGCGCCAAGATCGGCGTGCTGGGCTACAACGGCTCCGGCAAGTCGACGCTGCTGAAGATCATGGCCGGCATCGACAGAGAGTTCCGCGGCACCGCGCAGCTCGCGCCCGGCGCGACCGTCGGCCTGCTGGAGCAGGAGCCCCACCTCGACGAGAGCAAGGACGTGCGCGGCAACGTCGAGGACGGCGTCGCCGAGATCCGCGACCTGCTCAACCGCTTCAACGAGCTGGCCGCCAACTACTCCGACGAGACCGCCGACGAGTTCGCACGGCTGCAGGAGCAGATCGACGCCGCCGACGCCTGGAACCTGGACACGATGCTCGACACGGCGATGGACGCGCTGCGGCTGCCGCCCGGCGACGCCGACGTGTCGAAGCTGTCAGGCGGCGAGAGACGCCGCGTCGCGCTCTGCCGGCTGCTGCTGAGAGCGCCCGACCTGCTGCTGCTCGACGAGCCGACCAACCACCTCGACGCCGAGTCGGTCGGGTGGCTGGAGCTGCACCTGCGCGACTACAGAGGGACGATCGTCGCGATCACCCACGATCGCTACTTCCTCGACAACGTCGCCGGCTGGATCCTCGAGCTCGACCGCGGCCGCGGGTACCCGTTCGAGGGCAACTACTCCGGCTGGCTGGAGCAGAAGCAGCAGCGGATGGCCCAGGAGGAGCGCCAGGACAACGCGCGCAAGAAGGTGCTCGCGCAGGAGCTGGAGTGGGTGCGGATGAACGCCTCCGCCCGCCGCGCGAAGCCGAGAGCGCGCCTCAACGCCTACGAGGCGCTGCTGGCCGAGGATCGCAACGTCAGACTCGACCAGGTCCAGATCCACATCCCCGCCGGCCCGCGCCTGGGCGACGTCGTCGTCGAGGCCGACAACGTCTCCAAGGGCTTCGGCGACAAGCTGCTGATCGAGAACCTCTCGTTCAAGCTGCCGCGCGGCGGCATCGTCGGCGTGATCGGCCCCAACGGCGCCGGCAAGACGACGCTCTTCAAGATGATCACCGGCCAGGAGCAGGCCGACGCCGGCACCTTCAAGGTCGGCGAGACGGTCAGACTGGCCTACGTCGACCAGTCGCGCGACGCGCTCGACCCGGAGAAGACCGTCTGGGAGGAGATCTCCGGCGGCGACGACCAGATCGCGGTCGGCGACCAGAAGATGAGCTCGCGGGCGTACACCTCCGGGTTCAACTTCAAGGGCACCGACCAGCAGAAGAAGGTCGGCAAGCTCTCCGGCGGCGAGCGCAACCGCGTCCCCCTCGCGAAGCTGCTGCGCTCCGGCGGCAACCTGCTGCTGCTCGACGAGCCGACCAACGACCTCGACGTCGACACGCTGCGCGCGCTGGAGGAGGCCCTGCTGTCCTTCGGCGGCTGCGCGGTCGTGATCTCCCACGATCGCTGGTTCCTCGACCGCATCGCCACGCACGTGCTCGCCTTCGAGGGCGACTCGCAGGTGCGCTGGTTCGAGGGCAACTTCGAGGCCTACGAGGAAGAGCGCCGCGAGCGCCTCGGCGCGGAGGCCGACCGGCCCCACCGCGTCACGTACAAGAGACTGGTTCGCGGCTAGCGACTCAGCGCAGCGACAGCTCGTCGTCGGCGTACTCGACGCCGAGCTGTCGCAGCAGCACCCGCCGCGGGCCCGCCTCGACGCGACCGGCGACGTGCGCGCGCAGGCCCAGCT
>JAEXXR010000695.1 GCA_023405705.1 Actinomycetes bacterium | reverse complement strand
CCGGCTCGATTCCCGTCGACGACGTCGACCTCGCGCTGCTGGAGCTGCTGCGCGCCGACGCGCGCACGAGCCTCGTCGACCTCGCTCGCGCCGTGAACCTCTCGCCCGCGCCGGTGCGGCGCCGGATCGACCGGCTCGAGCGCCACGGGGTGATCGCCGGCTACACCACGATCGTCGACGAGCGCCGGCTGGGGCGCGGCGTCGAGGCGTTCGCCGAGCTGCGCGTGCGCGGCGACGCCGACCTCTCGGCGGTGCTGGAGCTTGCGCAGGGACTGCCGCAGGTGCAGGAGGCGTACACCTTCGCGGGCGACCCCGACGCGCTCGTGCGGATCGTCGTCGACGACGCCGGGCAGCTGCGCGACGCGATCAGCGCCCTGCGTCACGGCGAGGGGATCGTCTCGACGCGGACGCTGCTCGTGCTCGACCGCTGGCGCCGCTAGACGATCCCGCTCCCGCGCACGACCTCGTAGATCAGGTTCGTCTCCGCGTGCGAGACCGACGGATGCGACGCGAGATGCTCGACGACGAACTCGCGCAGGTCGTGCGGGTCTGCGGCGGCGACCCACAGCAGGTAGTCGGCGCCGCCGGTCATGTGGAACAGCGACAGCAGCTGCGGCAGCGCCCGCACATGCGCGGTGAAGCCCTCGATCTGCTCGCGCGAGTGGACCGACAGCCGCACCGCGATCAGCGCCTGCAGCGGCCGGCCGAGCGCGGCCGGGTCGATCTCGGCGTGGTAGCCGCGGATCACGCCGCGCTCCTGCAGGCCGCGCACACGCGCGAGGCAGGTCGACGGCGCGATCCCGACCTCGGCGGCGAGGCGGGCGTTGGGGAGGCGCGCGTCGGCTGACAGCAGCTCGACGAGGCGGCGGTCGATCGGGTCCAGCGTGGCGTTCTGCATCACGGCGCAATCCTACCCATTCGACCGACGATCCTGCGGTCAATCCCACAAATCGCTATCGATTATTCGGAGTTCCTGAAACAACGCCGAACGCGGGCTACAGTGGGACCCATGATGAGCGCTCCCAGCAGCAGCACCTCCACCAGCACCGGACCCGCCATCGCCGACTCGATCCTCGACGCGATCGGCAACACGCCGCTCGTGCGGCTGTCGCGCTACGGCGCCGGCCTGACCCCGCAGCTGGTCGCGAAGGTCGAGGCGCTCAACCCCGGCGGGTCGATCAAGGACCGCGTCGCCGTCAAGCTGATCGAGGCGGCCGAACGCGACGGCAAGCTCCAGCCCGGCGGCACGATCGTCGAGCCGACCTCCGGCAACACCGGCACCGGCCTCGCGATCGCCGCCCGCATCAAGGGCTACCGCGTCGTCGCCGTGATGCCCGACAAGATGTCGCGCGAGAAGATCGACCTGCTGCGCGCCTACGGCGCCGAGGTCGTGATCGCGCCGACCGACGTCCCGCCGGACTCGCCGCGCTCCTACTACCGCGTCGCCGACCGCCTCACCGAGGAGATCCCCGGCGCCTTCCAGCCCAACCAGTACCGCAACCAGGCCAACCCGGCGACGCACGAGGCGAGCACCGGGCCCGAGATCTGGGAGCAGACCGCGGGCCGCATCACCCACTTCGTCGCGGGCGTCGGGACCGGCGGCACGATCACCGGCACCGGCCGCTACCTGCGGCGGATGAAGCCGGAGATCGAGATCGTCGGCGCCGACCCGGAGGGCTCGATCTACTCCGGTCCCGAGGACCAGGTCCGCCCGTACCTCGTCGAGGGCGTCGGCGAGGACTTCTGGCCCGACACCTTCGACCCGAAGGTCGTCGACCGCTACGTCACCGTCTCCGACAGAGACTCCTTCCTCGCCGCGCGCAGACTGGCGATGACCGAGGGGATCCTCGCCGGCGGCTCGGCCGGGATGGCGCTGCACGCCGCGGTCGAGGTCGCGAAGGGGATCGACGACCCGCAGGCGCTCGTGCTCGTCGTGCTGCCCGACGGCGGCCGCTCCTACCTCTCCAAGGTCTTCAACGACACGTGGATGAACGAGCACGGCTTCCTCGGCGGCGGCCCCGCCGACACGCGCGTCGGCGACGTCCTGCAGGCCAAGCACGACCGCTCGCTGCCGCCGCTGGTCACCGTCCACGCCCACCAGCGCGTCCGCGACGCCGTCTCGCTGCTGCACGAGCACGGCGTCTCGCAGCTGCCGGTCGTCTCCGCCCACGACCCGGACGCGATCGTCGGCTCGGTCGGGGAGCGCGGCCTGCTCGCCCACGCCGTCGGCGACGCCGCGCTGCTCGACGCCGAGATCGTCCACGTGATGGAGCCGCCGCTGCCGGCCGTCTCCGCGACCGACCCGGTCCGCGACGCGGTCGCGCTGCTGACCGGCGAGCGCCAGGCGCTGCTCGTCACCGACCACGGGCGCGCGCGCGGCATCGTCACGCGCACCGACCTGCTGGAGGCGCTCGCCAGATGACGTCGTTCCAGACCCGCGCCGTCCACGCGGGCCTCAGACCGGACCCGACCTACGGCTCGGTCATCCCCGCGATCCACCAGACCTCGACCTACCGACAGAGCGCGGTCGGCGAGTTCGTCGGCGACTACGACTACGCGCGCTCCGCCAACCCGACGCGGTTCGCGCTGGAGGAGGCGCTCGGCGAGCTGGAGGGCGGCAGGGCGGTCGCCTTCTCCTCCGGCCTCGCGGCCGCGCACGCGCTGCTCGTGCACGTGATGAGAACGGGCGACCACATGGTGCTGCCGGCCGACCTCTACGGCGGCACCTACCGGCTGGTCGACAAGGTGCTCGTCCAGTGGGGGCTGCGCTACACGCTCGTCGACCAGACCGACCTCGACGCGCTCGCCGCAGCAATCGAGCCGGACACGAGAGTCGTCTGGGTCGAGACGCCGACCAACCCGCTGCTGAACGTCGTCGACGTGCGCGGCGTGGTCGACCGCGCCGCCGCCGCGATAGAGGGCCTGCAGCCGCTCGTCGTCGTCGACAACACGTTCGCGACGCCGGTCAACCAGCGGCCGCTGGAGCTGGGCGCCGACGCCGTCGTCCACTCGACGACGAAGTACCTCGGCGGCCACTCCGACGTCGTCGGCGGCGCCGTGATCGCGCGCGACGAGACGCTCTACGAGGGGATGCGCTTCGTGCAGAACGCGGTCGGCTCGGTCCCCGGGCCGTTCGACTCGTTCCTCGTCCACCGCGGCCTGCGGACGCTGCCGCTGCGGATGCGCGCCCACGCGGAGAGCGCGGCCGCGGTCAGCGAGTTCCTGCGGAGCGCGCCCGGCGTCGGCGACGTGCGCTGGCCCGGCTTCAGCGGGATGGTCTCCTTCCGCCACCCCGACGCGGTCGGCATCGCGCAGCGGACGAGGCTGTTCACGCTCGCCGAGTCGCTCGGCGGGGTCGAGTCGCTGATCGAGGTGCCGCAGGCGATGACCCACCAGTCGGTCGAGGGCTCCGACGCCGCCGTCCCGGCCGACCTCGTGCGCCTCTCCTGCGGCGTCGAGGCGCCGGAGGACCTGGTCGCGGACCTGCGCGCGGCGCTCGCCGGCTGACGGCGGGTCGCGTCGGGCCGGGGCTGCCGCTGACGGCGGCTGAGCGGGCGGGGCGCGCGAGGCGCCCCGCCATGCTGCTCAGCTCACGTCAGCCGCGTCCCGCTCAGCGCTCAGAGGCGAGGCGCGGCTGGGCGCCGGCGGCACGGGCGCCGGCGCCCGCGGCGCGCGGCGTCGGCTTGATCGCCGGCGTGACCGACTGCGAGGCCGGCTTGCCGTAGAGCGTCGGGTCGAGGTAGCGGCCCTTCGCCTTGCCGGTCTTCGACGTGACGGCCGCGATGCCGTCGCGTCTGGCCTGCGGGTCCTTGCGCGTTCCGATGACCGACCACGAGACCTTCGTGCGCGGGTTCTCGCTGCGGATCTGGAAGCTCCCGCCGCCGCCGACCTCGCGTGCGACGATCACCTGGCCGAACTGGCCGATCGGCGTGAGCGTGTAGCGCCAGCCGCCCGCGATCGCGGTGGCGTAGGACGGCAGCTTCACCGTCGCGCGGCCGCCGCCGTCGGTCGTGACGTTGCCGCTGTACGTGACCGTCAGGTCGTCGGTCTCGACGGGGGTGTGCGTCAGCGTGCGCTCCGAGGGCGCGCGGGGGTCGTCGATCTTGAAGCCGGACTTGGTTCCGGTGACGGTGAGGTCGCCGTTGATCTGGACGGCGCCGTTGAAGGTCGCCGCCGTGGTTCTGCCCTGGGCGAAGAGGGCGGAGCCGTTGC
>JAEXXR010000690.1 GCA_023405705.1 Actinomycetes bacterium | reverse complement strand
CGCGCAGACCGTCTACGAGACGGCGCCGGCGAGAGGCCCGGTCGACGCGTTCACGTGGAACCTGCCGATCGGCGAGCCGACCAGCCTCGACTGGGCGAGAGCGTACGACTTCTCCCCCAATCAGGTGCTCGCGAACATGTGCGAGGGCCTGATGCGCCAGCAGTCGGACTTCACCGTCGTGCCCGGCCTCGCCGAGTCGTTCGACCAGCCCGACGACAGAACCTTCGTCTACTCGCTGCGCAGAGGCGTCAGATTCTGGGACGGCAGAGCGATGACGGCCGACGACGTCGTCTTCAGCCTCAGCCGCCACCTCGACCCCGACTCCGGCTCGTTCTGGTCGACGCCGTTCTACTCGAACGTCGCGAAGATCGAGAGAACCGGCCCGCTCGAGGTGACCGTCCGCCTGAAGCGTCCCGACGCCGTCTTCAACCGCATGCTCGCGACCCCTGTGGGCGTCGTCGGGCAGGAGGCGTTCGTGAAGGCGAGAGGCAACCGCTACGGCACGCCCAACGGCGGCGTGATGTGCACCGGCCCGTTCAAGCTGGACGCGTGGAAGCCCGGCACGAGCATCGTGCTGAAGCGCAACGACGGCTACTGGAACGCCGACCGCAGAGCGAAGGCCGGCACCGTCACGTTCAGATTCGTCACCGACGAGGCGACGATGATCGGCGGCCTGCAGTCGGGCGAGCTCGACGGCCAGTTCGCGGTCCCGCCGACCGGCGTCTCGCAGCTGAGAGGGGCCGACGGCACGCTGACCTTCGGCGCCAGCACCGAGTGGTTCGCCTTCCGCCCGACCGAGAAGCAGGGCCCGGCGAAGGACCCGCGGATCATGAAGGCGCTGTCGCTGGTGATCGACCGCGACGCCGTCGCGAACGTCGTCTTCGGCGGCGCGGCCGTGCCGGCCGGCACGCCGATCCAGCCCGGCGCCTACGGCTACGCGAGAGGCGCCTTCGCCGCCGCCGCGCAGGAGCTGCCGGCGCCGACGCCCGACGTCGAGCAGGCGAAGAGACTGGTCGCCGAGGCCGGCGAGGCCGCGAAGAGACCGATCGTCGTCGCCACCGCCGCCGACATACGCACCTACAACCAGGGTGCGCAGGAGCTGCAGGATGCCGCGCGCGAGATCGGCCTCGAGGTCAGAGTCACCTCGATCGCGACGGCGCAGTACACCAACCTCTACTTCGACAGAGCCGCGCGCGCCCCGTACGACCTGTTCGTCGTGCAGCAGTACGGTGCCGGCGTCGCCGAGCCGCTGATCTCGCTGAGCGAGTTCACGCCGCTGTCGGCCTACAACTACGGCGAGCTGAGAGACCCGACGGTGACCAGAGGCGTCGAGGAGGGGATGCAGACCTACGACGACGACAAGCGCGCCCAGCTGGCGATCGGCGCGGAGAAGGCGCTCGTCGAGGCGCCCGGCCTGATCCCGGTCGTCAACGTGCTGGCGTCGGTCTACCAGGGCCCGAAGATCACCGGCGCCGTCGCGTCGCTCTCGTACCTCTACTACCCGTGGGCCGCGGACGTCGGGGCGCGATGATCCGTCTCGTCGCAGGGCGGCTCGCGGGCCTGCTGGCCACGCTGCTGCTCTCCAGCTTCGTGATCTTCGGCGCGCTCTACCTCGCTCCGGGGGACCCGATCGCCTTCCTCACGGGCGGCAGAACGATCTCCCCGGAGGCGCTCGCGGCCCTGCGCGACCAGTACGGCCTGGACGACCCGTTCCCGGTCGCCTACGTCAACTGGCTGGCCGGGGTGCTGCAGGGCGACTTCGGCCGCTCGGTCGTCAACGGCGAGTCGGTCTCGACGCTGATCGGCGCGCGCGCCGGCAACACCGCGATGCTGGTGCTGGTCGCGGCGATCCTGATCGTCGTGACCGGCGTCGGCCTCGGCATCGTCGCCGGCCTGAAGCCGGGCAAGCTCGACACGTCGATCCTGCTCGGCTCGACCGTCGCGCTCGCGATCCCGTCGTTCGTCGCCGCGATCGTGCTGATCTCGATCTTCGCGGTCGAGCTGAGCTGGTTCCCGGTCTTCGGCTCCGGCTCGGGACTCGGCGACCGGCTCTACCACCTCGTGCTGCCGGCGATCGCGCTGTCGCTCACCTCGGCCGCGTTCGTCGGGCGGATCACCCGCTCGGCGGTGCGCGCCGAGCTGGGTCGCGACCACGTGCAGACGGCGATCAGCCGCGGCATCCCGTACCCGCTCGTCGTCCGCCGCCACGTCGTGCGCAACGCGCTGATCCCGATCACGACCGCCGGGACGCTGACGGTCGCGTCGCTGATCGCCGGCGCCGCGATCGTCGAGCGGGCCTTCAACCTCAACGGCATCGGCGGCTACCTCGTGCAGTCGGTGCAGGCGAAGGACTTCCCCGTCGTGCAGGCGATCTGCCTGATCCTCGTCGCGACCTTCGTGATCGTGAACATGCTCGTCGACCTGCTCTACACGCTGATGGACCCGCGCGTGAAGACCGCCGCGGAGCACGGGCGATGAGCGTCCCGCCCGTCACCGCCCTCACCCCCGACGCCTCCGCCTCGGCGACGCGCTCGCGCACCGGCTGGCTGCGCGGGATCGGCTCGCTCGGGCCGCTCGGCGTCGCCGCGCTGATCGTGATCGCGCTCGCCGCGCTGCTGGCGATCTTCGGCCCGCTGCTGGCGCCGCACGACCCCGACAGCAGCGACCTCAACTGGGCCTTCGTCGGCCCGATACCGGGCTACCCGCTCGGGCTCGACGGCCAGGGGCGCGACCTGCTGTCGCGGCTGATGGCCGGCGCGCGCACGAGCATGCTCGGTCCGCTGCTGGTCGTCGTGATCTCGACCGTGCTCGGCGGGATCCTCGCGCTCGTCGGCGCCTGGCGCGGCGGCCGCGTCGACCAGGCGATCGCGCGGCTGCTCGACGCGCTGCTGGCCGTCCCCGGCCTGCTGCTGGCGATCCTCGCGGTCGCCGTCTTCGGCGCCGGCATGACCGCGCCGGTGATCGCGCTGGGGATCTCCTACACGCCCTTCTTCGCCCGCGTCCTGCGCGGCTCCGCGCTGCGCGAGGTGCGCCAGCAGTACGTCGAGGCGCTGCGCCTGCAGGGGCTCGGCGGCGTGCCGATCATCCTGCGGCACGTCGTCCCGAACCTGCTGCCGCTGCTGGTCGCGCAGGCGACGGTCAACTTCGGCTACGCGATGATCGACCTCGCCGCGCTCTCGTACCTCGGCCTCGGCGTGCAGGCGCCGACCGCGGACTGGGGCGCGATGGTCTACAGCGGCCAGGCCGGGATCGTGCAGGGCTATTACCTCGAGTCGCTGACGGCCGGCGCGTGCATCGTGCTCGTCGTCTGCGCCTTCAACGTCCTCGGCGAGCGGCTCGCCGACCGATGGGGAGCTGTCACCCGATGAGCCTGCTGGAAGTGGAGGGCCTGCGCGTCACGCTGCCGGTCGAGGGAAGCCCGCGGCCGGTGCTGCACGACGTCTCGCTGACGATCGGCGAGGGGGAGGCGCGCGGCCTCGTCGGCGAGTCCGGCTCGGGCAAGTCGATGACGGCGCGCGCGGTCGCGCGGCTGCTGCCGCCCGGCGCCGGCGTCGAGGGGACGCTGCGCTTCGACGGCGCGGACGTCTCGGCGATGGGACGGGCGGCGCTGCGCAGGTACCGCACCGACGGCGTCGCGATGGTCTTCCAGGACCCGCGCACCGCGATCAACCCGGTCCGCCGCGTCGGCGACTTCCTGACCGAGTCGCTGCGCACCAACCGCGGCGTGAAGGGCGACGCCGCGGAGCGCCGCGCGGTCGAGCTGCTCGGCGAGGTCGGCATCGCCGACGGCGAGCGGCGGCTGCGGCAGTATCCGCACGAGCTGTCGGGCGGCCTGCTGCAGCGCGTGATGATCGCGTCGGCGCTGACCGCCGAGCCGCGGCTGATCCTCGCCGACGAGCCGACGACGGCGCTCGACGTGACGACGCAGGCGGAGGTCGTCGGGCTGCTCGACGAGCTGCGCCGCAGCCGCGGCCTGGCGCTGCTGTTCATCACCCACGACCTCGACCTCGCCGCCGCGATCTGCGACACGACGTCGGTGATGTACGCCGGCCGGATCGTCGAGACGCAGCCGGCGCGCCGGCTGCACGAGCGGCCGCTGCACCCCTACACCGCGGCGCTCGTCCACGCGCGGCCGGAGCTGACGGGCGACAGCCCGCGGCTGGCGGCGATCCCGGGGCGGCCGCTGTCGGCGTTCGAGGCGCCGGACGGC
>JAEXXR010000684.1 GCA_023405705.1 Actinomycetes bacterium | reverse complement strand
GAACGACCAGTCGGCGTGCTCGGCGAGCGAGGTCCAGACCTTCTGGCCGTCGATCACCCAGCGGTCGCCGTCGAGCCGGGCGCGGGTCCGCACCGCGGCGAGGTCGGAGCCGGCGTCGGGCTCGGAGGAGCCCTGGCACCACAGCTCCTCGCCGCGCAGGATCCCCGGCAGGAAGCGGGCCTTCTGCTCGTCGGTGCCGAATGCCAGCAACGTCGGCGCGAGCAGCTGCTCGCCCATGTGGTTGACGCGCCCGGGCGCGCCGGCGGCGGCGTACTCCTCGTGGAAGATCACCTGCTGCAGCAGCGTCGCGTCGCGGCCGCCGTGCTCGGCCGGCCAGCCGAGGCCGATCCAGCCGGCGGCGCCGAGCTCGCGCTCCCACGCCTGCCGCAGCTCGATCCCCTCGTGCTCGCGGCCGGGACCGCCGGCGCCGCCGAGGTCGGCGTAGTCGCCGACGAGGTGCTCGCGCAGCCACGTGCGGACCTCGTCGCGGAAGGCCTCGTCCTCGGGCCGGTGGCGGAGGTCCATCAGGCCGCCCCGTAGACCGGCGGGGGCGCCGGCGCGTCGGCGAGCAGGCGCGTGACGACCGGGCCCAGCTCGGCCGGCTCCCAGCGCTCGCCCTTCTCGGCCGGCTCCGTGTAGCGCCAGCCGTCGGCGACGCTCAGCTTGGAGCCCTCGACCTCGAAGACCCGCCCGCTGACCGCGCCTGCCTCGACCGAGCCGAGCCAGACGACCAGCGGCGAGACGTTCGCCGGGTCCATCGCGTCGAAGCCCTCGTCGGGCCGTCTCATCATCTCGGCGAAGACGGCCTCCGTCATCGGCGTGCGCGCGCTCGGCGCGATCGCGTTGACGGTGATGCCGTATCGGCCCAGCTCGGCCGCGGCGACCTGCGTCAGCGACGCGACGCCGGCCTTCGCGGCGGCGTAGTTGCCCTGCCCGACCGAGCCGAGCAGACCGGCGCCGGAGGAGGTGTTGACCACGCGCGCCCGGGGGTCGCCGCCCTCCTTGGCGATCGCGCGCCAGTGGGCGGCGGCATGGCGCAGCGGCAGGAAGTGGCCCTTGAGGTTGACGCGCAGGACGTCGTCCCACTCCTGCTCGCTCATCGAGACGAGCATCCGGTCGCGGACGATCCCGGCGTTGTTGACGAGCACGTCGAGCCTGCCGAACGCCTCGACCGCGGCGGCGACGAGCCCGGCCGACTGCTCCCAGTCGGCGACGTCGGCCGGGTGGGCGAGCGCGGAGCCGCCGGCCGCCGCGATCTCGGCGGCGACGGTCGCGGCCGCCTCCCCGACGTCGTTGACGACGACGTGGGCGCCCTGCTGCGCGAACGCGTGGGCGTGCGCGCGGCCGAGGCCCTGCCCGGCGCCGGTCACGATCGCGACGCGGCCTTCGACGATTCTGCTCACAGCTCGCTCCTCACTCCGTGCGGCCGCTCAGCGGCCCCGTCAGCACCGCGCCGGCCTCGGCGACGATGCGGTCGATCAGCTCGGCGCAGCTCGGCAGGTCGTCGATCCGGCCGACGACCTGGCCGCTCGCCATCACGCCGACGTCGGCGCGGCCCTCGTGCAGGCCGGCGCGATAGAGCATCGGCGCGTTCGCCGACATCACGACCTGGCTCCAGCTCAGCTCGGCCGAGCGCTTGGTCGACACCGCCTCGCGGATCAGGTCCGGCCACGACGTGCCCGACAGCTTCTGGAAGGCGACCGCGTTGCGCGCCGCGCGCGTCAGCCGCTGCAGCGGCCGCGTCTGCTCGATCCGCTCGACGACCTCGGTCCGCAGCACGCGGTTGGGGACGCCGTCGACCTCCCGCGTCACGACCGTGTCGGTGACGGAGCGCTCGAGGTAGGCGCGCTTGACCTGCTCGGCGACCGGGCTCTCCTGCGTCAGCAGGAAGCGGGTCCCCATCGCGATCCCGGCCGCGCCGTAGGCGAGCGCGGCGACGAGGCCGCGGCCGTCGCAGAAGCCGCCCGCGGCGATCACGGGGATGTCGACCGCCGCGCAGACCTGCGGCAGCAGCACGCTCGTCGGAACCGGGCCGGTGTGCCCGCCGCCCTCGGCGCCCTGCACGACGACGGCGTCGGCGCCCCACGCGGCGACCTTCTCCGCGTGGCGGCGCGCGCCGATCGAGGGGATGACGACGAGGCCGCCCTCCTTGCAGCGGGCGATCAGGTCGGGCTTCGGCGCGAGCGCGAAGGAGGCGACCTTCACGCCCTCGCGGATCAGCAGCTCCACCTGCTCGCGCGCGTCGGGACGGTCGGCGCGCAGGTTGACGCCGAACGGGCGCGTGGTCAGCGCCTTCGTCCTGGCGATCGCGTCGGCCAGCTCGGGGGTGCTCATCGTCGCGCCCGCGACGATCCCGAGGCCGCCCGCGTTCGCGGTCGCGGCCGTGAGGCGGTGGTCGGAGACGTAGCCCATCCCCGTCTGGACGATCGGGACGGCGACGCCGGTCAGCGCGCAGAGGGCGGTGCGCAGCGCGGGGTGGGGCGTGGGCGAGCCGCCCGCCGGTGGTCTGCCCCCGCCGTCGTGCGCGGCGCTCATGCGGCCGGCACCTCGCGGTCGCGCAGGCCGCGCGGGTCGATCACCTCGCGGATCAGCCGCAGCTCCTCGTCGCTCGGCAGCCGCGAGACGGCCGGCTCGCCGCCCGCGACCTCCAGCTCGAAGCCGGTCGCCTCCTGCACCTGCTCCAGCGCGACCCCCGGGTGGAGCGAGACGAGGCGGACCGTCTCGCCCGCGCCGGCGAAGTCGAGCACGGCGAGGTCGGTGACGACGCGGCGCAGGTCGAGGAAGCGCTCGGCGGCCGGGCCGGCCGCGCGCGCCGCCGCCGGACCGACGCCGGAGACCATGTCGACCTGCTCGACGAGCGCGCGCGGGCCGTGGCGGGGGATCCAGTAGCTGGTCGGATGGCTGACGGTGTTGCCGGGCGCGCCGCGGACGCCGAGCAACTGCACACTTGGTCTCGCGTAGTCGGGGCCGATGCAGGAGATGTTCGCGTTGCCGTGGCGGTCGAGCTGGCTCGGGATCATCATCACGTGCCGCCGGCCGTGCCAGACCAGCTCGAAGATCGTGCGGAAGGGGACCCAGCCCTCGCGCCGCTCCGGCTGCTCGCCGACCGGCCAGACGCCGCCGGCGTAGGCGGCCTCCCCGTCGGTCAGCAGCAGGTCGGGCGAGAAGGTCGCCCGCGCGAGGCGGGCGCCGATCGTCGGCACGGTGCCGAACGGGCTCGCGAGCAGCTCGCCGTCGCCGCGCCAGGCGTCGGCGCAGGCGACGGCGCAGACCTCGGCGCGGGTCGCGGTCGTCGTGCTCATGCCGCCACCTCCGCCGCGCGCCAGGCTGCGACCGCCTGCTGGTAGGCGGCCTCGTCGCCGGCGAGGAAGCGCTCCTGGAAGCGGCGCCAGCGGTCGGGGTCGCCGGCCGCCTCGGCGTAGGCGCGCTGGAACGCCTCGTCGCGCTCGTAGTCGGGCGCGCACGAGGTGAAGTGGGCGCCGCCCGGCGCCTCGACGACGCCGTCGACCATCCAGCGGGCGACGCGGACGCTCGACAGCGGCGCCTCCGCGGTCAGCTCGCCGCTGTCGACGATCCGCTCGCAGGAGACGTACGCCCGCTCGGCGGCCATGCAGAAGAGGTCGTCGAAATACGGGTCCGGGCCGAGGAACTGGGCGTTGCCGGCGGCGTCGGCGCGGTTGAGGTGGACGAGCGCGGCGTCGAGTCGCAGGGCCGGCATCGCGATCAGCTCCTCTCCGTCGTCATAGGGCGAGACGACCGTTCTGAGGCCGGGGTTGGCGGCGACCACGCCGGAGCCGAGCCCGGCCCGCGTCGGCAGGAACGGCAGCCGGCTGGCGGCCGCGTAGAGGCCCCAGTAGAGCATGCCCTCGTCGTACTCGACCGACTCGATCGCGCCGGCCTGGCGCGCGCGGCGGAAGTGCGGCTCCAGCGGGATCGAGTCGAGCGAGACGAAGCCGTAGACGAGCCGCCTGATCTTGCCGGCGGCGCACAGGAGGCCGACGTCGGGGCCGCCGTAGGCGACGACGGTCAGGTCGCGCAGGTCGCTGCGCGCGATCGCCCGCACGAGCGACATCGGCTTGCGCCGGGAGCCCCAGCCGCCGATGCCGATCGTCATGCCCGATCGCAGCTCGGCGACGACCTCCTCCTCGGTCATCCGCTTGTTGGACACGTTCGCTGACTCCTCCCAGTGATGCGATGCAGCACTAACCTAGCAAGCGCTTGGTTGAGAGATTATGCGGGGCCGCACGGCAAGTCAAGGGCGGCCGGATCGGGCAGCGCCCGCGACTGCGCGGCGTCCGTTCCGGCCGCCCTGCCGGCGGCGCCGAGCGGCCGCCCTCCGAGCGTCCCGACGCCCGCCTCGACGTAGCGGCGCATCATCAGGACGTAGTTCTCCGCGCCGCGCAGGACGTAGTCGCGGTCGGGGTGGTCCGACGGCGCGACGGTCGCCGGGACGCCCTGGGCGCGATGGCCGCTCGGCACCTCCAGCCTGCGCGCGAGCACCGCCCCGGAGGCGGCGACCGAGCCCTCGTGCATGTACGCGCCCGGCAGCACGTGCGCGCCGACCCCGACGAGGCAGACGTGCTCGACGATCGCCATCTCGATGAAGACGAGGTGGGCGACGATGCAGTCGTCGCCGACGGAGGTCAGCGCGCTCGGCCCGCTGTGGATCACGGCGTTGTCCTGCACGCTCGTGCGCGCGCCGATGCGGATCGCGCCGAAGTCGCCGCGCAGCACCGCGCCCGGCCAGACGCTGCTCTCCGGCCCGATCTCGACGTCGCCGATCACGGTCGCGTCGGGGTGGACCCACGCCGTCGGGTCGATCCGCGGGACGCGGCTGCCGAGCGCGTGGATCATCGCCGGGCCTCGTCGCCGTCGTC
>JAEXXR010000607.1 GCA_023405705.1 Actinomycetes bacterium | reverse complement strand
CTGCCGACCTGCACCGACGGCGGCGCGCTGTCGTTCGGCCACATCGGCTGGGGCGCACCGACGCTGAAGGTCGTCGAGGCCGTGCGGCAGGTTCGCGGTGAGGCCGGCGACCTGCAGGTCCCCGGCTGCGAGGTCGCGCTGGCGGCCGGCGCGGGCGCCGGCGCGCAGTACCACAACGTGCTGCTGCTGGGACCGGACCGGTGACCGGCGCGGCTCGCCGCGCCGAGGCCCTCGGGTGACGGTCCGCGCACCCGGCCATTCCCCGTTGACAGCCCGAATCAGGATAACTAGGATCATAGTTATAAGCAGAGGGTGCCCAGGGAGAGAGGCCCCCTCCACTTCTCACAACGAACGGCAGCACTCATGACCACAGAGCAGGAACTGGCAGCGGACCGGAAGGCGATCGTCGAGATGGCCGCCGACTTCGCGCGGCGTGAGATCGCCCCTCGCGTGACCGAGTACGACACGGCCGAGCAGATGCCGCGGGACATCCTCGACCGCATGGGGGAGCTCGGCTTCTTCGGCGGCGTCGTCCCCGTCGAGAAGGGCGGCATGGGGCTCGACTACGCGACCTTCGTCGACCTGATCGAGGAGGTCTCGAAGTCGTGCCAGATCCTCGGCACGTTCGTGTCGATGCCGTCGGGGCTCGTCGGCGCCAGCATCGAGCGCTACGGCGACGAGGAGCAGACCGACCGCTGGCTGAAGCCGCTCGCGCAGGGCCGGATCTTCGGCGGCGCCGCCGTCACCGAGCCGGGCTCCGGCAGCGACGTCGCCGGGATGGCGACGACCTACCGCAGGGACGGCGACGGCTTCGTCCTCAACGGCGCGAAGGCATGGATCTCCAACCTCGACGTCGCGGAGTTCTTCATCACCTTCGCGAGCTTCGACCGCTCGCAGCGCCACAGGGGGATCACCGCCTTCATCGTCCCGCGCGACACGCCCGGGCTGAAGCTGCTGCCCTACAAGAACAAGCTCGGCTTCCGCCCGATCTGCACCGGCGAGGTCGTCTTCGACGAGCTGTGGCTCGGGCCGGAGGCGCTGCTGGGCGAGGAGGGCGAGGGCTTCGCGGTCGCGATGACGGCCGTCGAGCGCGGCCGCCTCGGCGTCGCCGCGCGCGCCGTCGGCGTCGCGCAGGCCTGCCTGGAGGACACGATCGCCTACGCGCAGGAGCGGATCGCCTTCGGGCAGACGATCGCGCGCTTCCAGATCGTCCAGTCGAAGATCACCGACATGGCGGTCGGCGCCAGAACGGCGCGGCTGCTGGTGCACGAGTGCGCGCAGGCGATGCAGGAGGGCAGGCGCGCCCGCGAGCTGGCGAGCATGGCGAAGATGTACGCCAGCGACGTCGCGGCGAGGTCGGCGGCCGACGCCGTCCAGGTCCACGGCGCCGCCGGCGTCTCGCCGGAGTACCGCGTCGGGCGGATGTACCGCGACGCGAAGGTGCTGCAGATCGTCGAGGGCTCCAACGACCTCCACCGCGCGCTGATCGGCGAGATCGAGCTGGGGCTGCGCGGCGACGGCGAGCGGAGAGCGGCATGAGGGTCTGCGTGCTCGGCGGCGGGATCATGGGCAACGGGATCGCCCAGCTCGCCGCGACCGCCGGCGACGAGGCCGTCATCCGCGACGTCGGCGAGAAGCAGCTGGAGCGCGCCTTCGCCGCGATCGAGAAGAGCCTCGCGCGGTTCGTCAAGGCCGGGAAGCTGGAGCAGGCCGACGCCGACGCCGCACGAGCGCGTCTCAGCGGCACGACCGACCTTGCGGAGGCGGTCGCGGGCGCCGACGTCGTCATCGAGGCGGTACCCGAGATCATCGAGCTGAAGCGGGAGCTGTGGGCCGAGGTCGCCGCGCACGCGCCGAGGGAGGCGCTGCTCGGCACCAACACCTCGCAGCTGTCGATCACCTCGATCGCCGCCGCGCTCGGCGACGACGCGCCGCGGCTGGTCGGCGTCCACTTCTTCAACCCGCCGGTGATGATGCGGCTGGTCGAGCTGATCGCCGGCCTGCGCACCGACCCGGCCGAGGTCGAGCGGGCGCGCGCCTTCGCGCAGCGGCTCGGCAAGACGGTCGTCGTCTGCAGAAGGGACAGCCCCGGCTTCATCACCAGCCGCGCCTACGCGATCCTGCGGCTGGAGTGCGTGCGGATGCTGGAGGAGGGCGTCGCGACCGCGGAGGACATCGACACCGCGCTCAAGCTCGGCTTCAACTTCCCGATGGGCCCGCTGGAGCTGGGCGACATGAACGGCGTCGACACCTACGTCCACGCGATCGACGGCCTCGCCGACGCCCACGGCGAGCGCTTCCGCGCGACCGTCGGGCTGCGCAACATGGTCGCCGCCGGGCGGCTGGGCCGCAAGAGCGGGGCCGGCTTCTACGACTACGACGAGGACGGCAGACGCGTGTAGGACCGAGCCCGCCGCACGGCGGCCGGATGGCACGAGAGGAGAAGCGAGATGAGCCAGACCGCGCCCGCGCCGGCGCCGCCGGGCGGCGGCAGGCTGAGCGGGATCATCGACAGCGACGTCCACCCGAACTTCCAGAACGGGCTGCGCGACCTGCACGACTACATGTCGGGCAGCTGGCGCAAGCGGCTGGGGATCGGCGGCGGCGCCGACTGGTCGAGCCGCTTCGCGGCCGCCTCCTACGTGCTGCCGCTCGACTACCTCTACATCAACACCGCCGGCGCCTACCGCGACGACGCGGTCCACGGCGACAGAGCGCCCGCGACCGACGCCGCCTTCACGGCCAGACAGCTGTTCGACGGCCACGGGATCGACAAGGGCGTGCTGATCGCCGGCCACCTGTTCGGCATCGGCGCCTTCCCCGACCCCGAGGTCGCCGCGACCGTCGCCTCCGCCTACAACGAGTGGATGTGCGAGCGCTGGCTGCAGGTCGACCGGCGCTTCCGCGGCGCCCTCGTCGTCGCGCCGCAGGACCCCGAGGCGGCGGTGAGGGAGATCGAGCGGATGCAGGGCCGCGACGGGATCGTCGCGATCTTCCTCCCGCTCCACGACCTGCTCCACGGCGAGCGCCACTACCGGCCGATCTACACCGCGGCGCAGCGACACGCGCTGCCGATCGTCGTCCACCCGAGCGGGACCGAGAACGTCTTCGCGCGCGCGCCGCGGATGGCCGGCACGCCGACCTACTACGTCGAGTGGCACACGGCGCTGTCGCAGATCCACCAGAGCAACGTCCTGTCGCTCGTCTGCCACGGGATCTTCGAGCAGTTCCCGCAGCTGAGATACGTGATCGCCGAGGGCGGCTTCGCGTGGGCCGCCGAGGTGATGTGGAAGCTCGACCGCGACGTGAAGGGGCTCGGCGACGAGATCCCGTGGCTGAGACGGAGACCGAGCGACTACATCCGCGACCACGTCCGCTTCACGACCCAGCCGATGGTCGAGCCGCATCGCAGGGAGCACCTCGCGACGCTGCTGGAGATGGTCTACGCGGAGGAGACGCTCGTCTTCTCCAGCGACTACCCGCACTGGGACTTCGACGAGCCGACGCGCGCGCTGTCCGGGATCTCGAAGGAGCTGCGGCAGAAGATCTGCGTCGACAACCCGACCGCGCTCTATGGCGACCGTCTCTAGAGCGGCCGGCGACATGCCGGGCG
>JAEXXR010000585.1 GCA_023405705.1 Actinomycetes bacterium | reverse complement strand
GCGGAGAGCAGCGCGAGCGTCGCGAGGCCGGCGAGCGCGGCGACGAGCATCGCGACCGACGCGACGCCGCGCAGCAGCGTCGGGCTGTCGTCGTCGGCGTCGCTGGGCAGCACCAGCCAACAGGCGGCGTAGACGAGCAGGCCGAGCCCGCCGAGCAGCGTCGCCGCGGCGAACAGCGCCCGCAGCTGCGCGACCGGCATCTCCCAGCGCGTCGCCATCCCGCTGCAGACCCCGCCGATCCAGCGGCCGTCGTGCGCGCGGCGCAGCGGCTGCGGCAGCGGCGCGCCGGGGTGGGACGGGCCTGGTCTCACGCCGTCCATTGTGGCGTGCGCTCGCGCGGCGCCGCCATCCGTGATCGCACCGGGGCCGTCTCCGGGATCTCCCGGAGGCGCGGCGGCGCTCACCGCAGCCGCTTCAGGCCGTAGCGCAGCAGCCGCGTCGTCGCCTCGTCGCGGTCGGCCTCGCTGTGCGCGCCGAGCACGACCGAGACGACCGTCCGCCCGCCGCGCGTCGCCGATCCGACGAGCACGTAGCCGGCGGCCTCGGTGTGGCCGGTCTTGACGCCGTCGATCCGCAGCGAGCCGCCGAGCAGCTTGTTGGTGTTCTCCAGCGTCCTCGCCCAGGCGCCGCTCTGCAGCGTCAGCCGCGGCGTGGCGACGGTCGCGCGGAAGAAGCGGTGACGGCGCAGGGCGCGCGTGACGGTGACGAGGTCGGCGGCGCTGGAGCTGGTGCCGTGGTCGAGGCCGATCGGGTTGCCGTAGCGGGTGTCGCGCATCCCGAGTTGCCGCGCGCGCTCGTTCATCAGCTCGACGAAGGCCGGCTCGGAGCCCGCGACGGCGACGGCGAGCGTCGCCGCGGCGTCGTTGCCGCTGGCCAGGAGCAGGCCGCGCAGCAGGTCGGCGACGAGGATCTGCTCGCCGGCGCCGAGGCCCATCGTCGACTCGGTCCCGTCGTTGGCGTACGGCTGCGCCGTGACGACGGCGTCGAGCGGCAGCCGCTCCAGCACGACGAGCGCGGTCATCAGCTTCGCGGTGCTGCCGATCAGCAGGCGGCGGTGCGGGCGGTCGGCGTAGAGCACCTCGCCGCTGCCGGCGTCCGCGACGATCGCCGCGGTGTGGCGCGGGAGGCCCTTCGGCGGCGGTCCGGCGCGGTCGGCCGCGCGGTCGGCGGAGGAGGACGAGAGGGCGGTGGCGATCGCGACGGCCGTCGCGACGACGACGGCCGTCGCCAGGAGTCGGAGCTTCGGCATGGCGGCGATTGTGCGGCGCTCCGCGCGGCCCGACCAGACGGAATCACCCGCAGCGGGCCTCCGGGATCTCCCGGAGCTGCACGGGCCGCCGGAGCCCGCCGGCGCACGGCCGCGCGCCAACAATCAGAGAAATCGTGCATCAAAGCTGCTGATTGCTCGACTTCGATCTGACCATTTTCAAGTTGTTTCGCGTAAAGCCGATACCACCCTTGGCACAAGCACTGGACACTCGGGAGGTGTCGGCATGCAGTTCCCCACGTCGCGGCGGGTGCGCGCGATGCTCGCGATCGGGCCGCTCGTCGGCCTCTCTTGGCTCGGCGCGTACGCCGCGTTCACCGACTCGGTCGACGTGACGACCAGCTTCTCCACCGGGTCGGTCCAGATCAGAGCGAACGACCAGACGGGCACGGTCGCCTTCACGTCGCTGTCGATGACGAACATGGTCCCCGGCACCGTCAGATACGCGCCGCTGAGAATCACCAACTCCGGCAGCGCCGACTTCAGATACGCGATGAGAACGGCCGTCGGCGGCAGCACCGTGCTGGCCGGCGCGCTGACCGTCGGGATCCGCGTCGTGCCGAGCGCGACCTGCACCCAGACCGAGTACAACGCCTCCTCGACGATCCCCTACGCCGAGGCGGCCGGGCTCGGCAACGCGGCGTTCGCGGCGCGGCCCCTGGCCGCCGGCGCGAGCGAGTTCCTCTGCTTCCGCGTCGAGCTGCCGGCCTCGGCCGACAACACGCTGCAGGGGCTGACGACGAGTGGCACCTTCACCTTCTCGGCGACGACCTGACCTGCTCATGGCGCTCAGCTGGGCCGCCGCGATCTTCGGGGCGGCCTGCCTCGCGCTGACCGCCGCGGCGATGGTGCTCGGGGCCCGCCCGCTCGTGATCAGAACCGGCTCGATGGCGCCGCAGATGCCGGTCGGGACGGTCGCGATCGTGCGGCCGCAGCCGGCCGCGAGCGTCGCTCCCGGCGACGTCGTCGCGATACGCCGCAGCGACGGCAAGCGGATCATGCACCGCGTCGTGTCGGCGAGAGCGGCCGGCGGCGACGCGGTGACGCTCGTCGTCAAGGGCGACCGCAACAGACGCGCCGACCCGCCCGTGACCGTGACGAAGCTGGAGCGGCCGGTCGTCGTCGTGCCGTGGCTCGGCAAGCCGATCGAGCTGGCCGACAGCCCGTGGGTCCAGTACTGGCTCGGCGTGCTGACCGGCGCGGTCGTGCTCGCGTGGCTGTTCGAGCGGCGCCGCGGCAGAGGGGGAGGACCGGCC
>JAEXXR010000553.1 GCA_023405705.1 Actinomycetes bacterium | reverse complement strand
CCTCCACGACCCCCCTCGCTCATCCCTCCCACCGCTCCAGCCGGTCGCGGATCGCGGCGAGGAAGCGGGCGGCGAGCGCACCGTCGAGCGCGCGGTGATCCCACGAGAGGCCGAGGATCGTCTGCGGTCTGATCGCGATCATGTCGTTGCCGGCATCGTCGCTGACAACGATAGGACGCTTGACGACCGCCTCGAGGTCGAGGATCGCGACCTGCGGCTGGTTGATCACCGGCGTCGCCATGATCGCGCCGTACTGACCGGGATTGGTGATCGTGAAGGTCGCGCCGCGGACCTCGTCGGGCGTCAGCTCGCCGGCGCGGGCGCGGCGGGCCAGCTGCTTGATCCGTCTGGCGAGCCCCTCGGCCGACAGCTCCTGGGCGTCGCGGATCACCGGGACGATCAGGCCGCCCTCGTCACCGAGGCTGACCGCGATCCCGAGGTGGACCGAGGCGTGTTGCTCGTAGCGCTCGCCGTCGAGCGTCGCGTTGAGCGCCGGGAAGTCGCGCAGCGCCTCGACCGTCGCGCGCGCCACCAGCGGCAGCGCGGTCGTGCCGAGCCTCGCCCGCGCCGCCTCGACGCGGCCCATGTCGGCCTCCATCCAGGTCGTGCACGTCGCGGCCGTCTCGAGCGAGCGCTTCATGTGCTCGCCGATCTGGCGCCGCATGCGCGAGAGCGTGCCGCCCTCGGTCGGCGCGGCCGGCTGCTCGGCGGGCGCGCTCGCCGCGGCCGGCCTCGGCGCCGGCTCCGGTATGTACGGCGACTCGATGTGCAGCGGCGGCTCGGCCGGCTCCACGGCCGCGGCCTCCGCCCCGCCCTGCTCGATGAAGGCGAGGATGTCCTGCTTTCTGACGCGCCCGTCGCGCCCGGTGCCGACGACCTGCGACAGATCGACGTGGTGCTCGGCCGCGATCCGCGCGACGACCGGCGAGACGTGCGGCCCCGCGGACGGAGCAGCAGACGCCCGGTGCCCTCCAGGGGCGTCTGGCGACTGCTGCTCGTCGGCTGCTGCGCCGCCGGTCGCGATCCGTGCGAGCACGGTCCCGACGTCGACCGTCTCGCCGACCTGCACGAGGATCTCGGCGAGCACGCCGCTGGCCGGCGCCGGCACCTCGCTGTCGATCTTGTCGGAGGAGATGTCGCAGATCGCCTCCTCGGCGACGACCGGGTCGCCGACCGCGTGCTTCCACTCGACGACCGTCCCCTCGGCGACGGAGACGCCCATCTGCGGCATCGTCACGTCGGCGAGCGCGGCGGCGGTGCTCGCGGCGGCGCCGGTGCGGCCGCCGCCGTTCTCAGTACGCGAGGAGATCACGGCAGGCCTCCTTCACGCGCTCGACGCCGGGCAGCACCGCCTGCTCCAACGGCGGCGAGAAGGGGATCGGCACGTCCGGCGAGGCGACGCGCACGACCGGTCCGTCGAGGTGCTCGAACGCCTTCTCGGCGATCAGCGACGCGACCTGGGCGCCGGCGGCGCAGGTCGCGTTCGCCTCGTCGAGCACGACGACCTTCGAGCACCTGCGGACGCTCGCGAGGATCGCCGCCTCGTCGAGCGGCACGAGCGAGCGCAGGTCGAGCACCTCGACCGCGGCGCCGTCGAGCTGCTCGGGCGCGGTCGCCTCCAGCGCCGTGTGGACCATCGCGCCGTAGGCGATCACGACGAGGTCGCTCCCCTCGCGCGCGACGCGGGCGCTGAAGTCCGTCTCGTAGGTCCCGGCCGGCACCTCGCCCTTGACGCGGCGATAGAGGTGCTTGTGCTCCAGGTAGACGACCGGGTTGGGGTCGCGGATCGCCGCGATCAGCAGGCCCTTCGCGTCCTCGGGGGTCGACGGCGCGACGACCTTGATCCCCGGGGAGTGCATGAACCACGCCTCCGGGTTCTGCGAATGGAACGGCCCGCCGGAGAAGCCGCCGCCGCTCGGCAGCCGCACGGTGATCGGCACGGCGAGGCCCTGGCGGTAGTGCATCTTGCCCGCGACGTTGACGAGCTGGTCGAAGCCGCAGGCGACGAAGTCGGCGAACTGCATCTCGCAGACCGGCCGCATGCCGACGACCGCGGCGCCGACGGCCGTCCCGACGATCCCGGACTCGGCCAGCGGCGTGTCCATCACGCGGTCGGTGCCGAACTCGTCGACGAAGCCGTCGGTGACCTTGAAGGCGCCGCCGAAGACGCCGACGTCCTCGCCCATCACGAAGACGCGCTCGTCGGCGCGCATCTCCTCGCGCAGGCCGTCGGAGATCGCCTGCAGGTAGGTCATGGTGCTTCGCATCGCGAGCTCCGCTCCGTCGCCCGCCGGCGCCGGCCGCCCGGGAACTCGCGGCTCGGTGACGGCCATGGTCACGCCTCCTTGCCGGTCGTCGCGAACCCGCTCCACGGCGCCCGTCCGTCGCCGAGCGGGACGGCCTCGTCGGCGAAGAGGCCCTCCAGCGCGGTCGCCGGGTCGGGCATCGGCGCGGCCAGCGCGACCTCGGTCGCGGCGTCGACCTCGGCCTGCACCTCGGCACGCAGCGCCGCGACGTCGACCGGCGGATCCAGCGCCAGCAGCCGCCGCTCCTGCATGTCGACCGGGTCGCGCTCCCGCCAGGCGGCGAGCTGCTCGGCCGGGACGTAGCGCATGTCGTCGTGGGCGGCGTGGCCGTGCATCCGCATCGTGACGGCCTCGATCAGCGTCGGGCCGCCGCCCTCCACGGCCCGCTCGCGCGCCGCGCGGACGACCTCGAACATCGCCTCGACGTCGTTGCCGTCGACCGTCTCGCCGCGCATCCCGTAGGCGCGGGCGCGCTCGACCGGGTCGGCGGCGTACTGGAGCGCGGTCGGGGTCGAGTAGGCGTACTGGTTGTTCTCCAGCACGAAGATCGCCGGCAGCCTCTGCACGGCCGCCCAGTTGAGCGCCTCGTGGAAGTCGCCGCGCGAGGTCGAGCCGTCGCCGAAGAAGGTCAGCGCCGCACGCGCCTCCCCGCGCAGCTTGAAGGCCATCGCCATCCCGGTCGCGACGAGCATCATGTCGGGCAGCATCGAGACCATCCCGACGCAGCCGCGGTCCTTGTCGCCGAAGTGGACGTTCCCGTCGCGGCCGCGCGTGACGCCGGTGGCGCGGCCCATGTACTGGGCGAGGATCCGCTCGGGCTCGACGCCGCGGACGACGTGGGCCGCGAGGTCGCGGTGGAGGATGCAGAGCCGGTCCTCGGCGGCCATCGCGAAGGCGGCGCCCGCGGAGACGGCCTCCTGCCCGAAGCCGTCGTAGAAGGAGCCGGGGACTCTGCCCTGTCTGTAGAGGCTCATCGCGCGCTGCTCCAGCAATCGCATCGAGAGCATCGCGCGCAGCAGCTCGGTTCGGTCCGCGCGGGTCAGGTGACCCGGTACGTCGGGGACCCCGTCGGCTGCCGCCGCCGGTCGCACAGTCGTGGCCATCCTGCCTCACCCTTTCGTTCGTGAACCGGAAGCGGGATCTCCGTCCGGCTCCCCGCGCGCTCTTCCGGGATCTCCGACCGAGCACGACCACAGGGGACACATCGCTTTGCAGGCTACTCCTCGCACGACCCCCCGATGGGGTGGGTGAGTCCCATTTCGTCGGAACGTCACGCATCGGACCGCACCGGTTTCGCTGGGCGAGCGCCTACGATGGCGCTTGATGAGAAACCTCCTGCGCGGCATCCACGACTTCCAGAGGGACGGGTTCCAGAGCCGGAAGACGCTGATGGAGCGCCTCGCGGTCGACGGCCAGAGACCGCAGATCGCGCTCGTCAGCTGCTCGGACTCGCGCGTCCTGCCCGAGATGTTCACCCAGGCGGCGCCGGGCGACATCTTCCTCGTCCGCAACGCCGGCAACATCGTCCCGGCGGCCGGCGGCGACGCGCCCGGCGAGGCGGCGTCGCTGGAGTTCGCCGTCGAGGTGCTCGGCGTCCGCGACGTCGTCGTCTGCGGCCACACCCACTGCGGCGCGGTCGACGCGATCCTCAACCCGCAGAAGATCGCGGGCCTGCCGACGCTGGAGCAGTGGCTGCTCAGCTCGCAGGAGACCGGCCGGATCGTCGCCGAGCGCTACGCGCACCTGTCGGGCGACGAGCTGATGCGGGTCGCCGTCGGCGAGCACGTGCTCGTCCAGCTCGAGCACCTGCGCGGCCTGCCGTTCATCGCCTCGCGCCTGTCCGAGCCCGATTTCGCGATCCACGGCTGGGTCTACGACATCAAGTCCGGCGAGGTCCAGGTCTACGACGTCGAGGCCGACGCCTTCCTGCCGCTGACGCGCTGAGCGGGGCGGCGGGTCGCGCCCGGCCCCGCCCATGTCCGCCGGCACCCGCCCGGCGGGCTGCGGGCGCACCGTCCGCGAGCGCGTACGCTGGAGCGCATGGAGCGCGTCTGGCTCACGCGGCTGCGGTGGCGCCTGCGCGGCGCCCCGCTGGCGCCGCTGCTGGCGGTGCTCGTGGTCGCCGAGGGCGTGCTGCTGTCGCGGCTGCCGGTCTCGGGCGAGGGGCCCGACCTCGTCGGCGGGCTGCTGCTCGCGGCCGTCCTCAACATGATCGTCGTCGTCGCCGTGGCGCCGTTCGCGGGGCTGCTGCTGCGCCGCGCGCAACCGTCGCTGCCGTTCTTCCTCGCGCGCGACCGCGCCGGGATCGTGCTCGTGCTGCTGCTCGGCGCCGGGATGCTGTTCGCCGGCCTGCGCAACCACGAGACGCTGGAGCGCAACGCCGCTGCGCAGCAGGAGGCGCTCGCGCGCGGCAAGGCGTGGATCGGCGCCGACGAGCAGGCGCCGGCCGTCTTCCGCCGCCACGTCGAGCTGGCCGACGTCGTGCCGATCGTCGACGGCAGCGTCTACCGCGTCTGCGTCCCGAAGATCGACGACGGCAGCAGAGCGTGGTGCGCGGTCGTCGACGTCGAGCAGCCGTACCCGCGCGGGATCAGATTCGCCGGCGCCGAGCCGAACGCCCGCTTCTCCGCCGGCATGGGCTGAGGAGCGCCGCGGCGCCACGACGTTTCGCGCCACCCCCGCCGGGAAGGCCGAACCCATGCGAGCCTTGCGACTGACCGACTGGGGCGCGCCGCCCGAGCTGACCGACGTGCCGACGCCCGACCCGGGTCCCGGCGAGGTGCTGATCAAGGTCGCGGGCGCCGGCGCCTGCCACTCCGACATCCACCTGATGGACTGGTCGGCGGAGCAGGCGCCCGACGCGATCAGGCCGCCGTTCACGCTCGGCCACGAGAACACCGGCACGATCGCCGCGCTCGGCGCCGGCGTGACCGGCTGGCGGGAGGGCGACCCGGTCGCCGTCTACGGGCCGTGGGGCTGCGGCCGCTGCCGTCCCTGCCGGCTGTCGGAGGAGAACCTCTGCGAGCGCACCGGCGAGCTGGGCGGGATGGGCGGCGGGCTCGGCTTCGACGGCGGCATGGCCGAGTACGAGCTGGTCCCCGACCAGCGGCTGCTGGTCCCGCTCGGCGACCTCGACCCGATCCAGGCGGCGCCGCTGACCGACGCCGGCCTGACGCCGTACCACGCGATCAAGGCGGCGCTGCCGCTGCTCGTCCCCGGCTCGACCGCGGTCGCGATCGGCGTCGGCGGGCTCGGGCACATGGCGGTGCAGATCCTGCGCGAGCTGAGCCCGGCGCGGATCGTCGCGGTCGACACCTCCGAGGAGAAGCTCGCGCACGCGAAGAGACTGGGCGCCCACGCCGCCTTCCTGTCGAACGCCGACGCGGCTGGCGAGATCCGCGAGCTGACGAGAGGCGTCGGCGCCGAGCTGGTGCTCGACCTCGTCGGCGCGCAGCCGACCGTCGACCTCGCCGCCGCGACCGTGCGCAGCGGCGGCTGCATCTCGATCGTCGGGATCGGCGGCGGGGCGATCCCCGCCGGCAACGGCCTGCTGCCCTACGACGCGACGGTCACCGGCCCCTACTGGGGCAGCGCCGTCGAGCTGCGCGAGGTGCTGGCGCTCGCCGCCGCGGGCCGCCTGAGAGCGGCCGTCGAGACGTTCGCGCTCGACGACGTGATGGTCGCCTACGAGCGGATGCGCGCCGGCAGGCTGACGGGCCGCGCCGTGATCATGCCGTGAGCGGCGGCGCGGGTGCGGCGCGCGCCATCGCGGCCGCCGCGCTCACGCCGCGACGACACCCGGCTCGGCAGGCGCTTCGCCGGCGGGCTCGTCCTGGGGCGCGAGCTGGAGCTGCCACCAG
>JAEXXR010000540.1 GCA_023405705.1 Actinomycetes bacterium | reverse complement strand
CAGCCGGCCGGGGTCAGCCGCTCGCTGCCCGGGTCGCGGCGCAGGTGGGCGATCGAGGCGCCGTCGGTCAGGTAGAGGTCGCGCTCGCGGGCGAGCGCGACGCCGAAGGCGTCGCCGTCGAAGCCGGCGGTCTCGACCTCGCAGCGGTCGGTCGCGTCGCGGCCGCCGACGCAGCCGAGGGCGCGCAGGTCGCCGGCCTCCGCGGGCGCGTCGTCGTCGCCGATCGTGACGGTCCACGTGTCGGCGCCGTCGAGCGCGCCGTCGAGCTCGTCGACCTCGATCTCCAACGACTCGCTCGGCTCCTCGACGGCGTCGGCGATTGTCCGCAGGACGATCGCCGCGCTGCTCTCGCCGGCCGGGATCGTGACGCGCCGGTCGATCGCCTCGAAGTCCTCGCCGGCTCTCGCGCTCCCGTCGACGGTGCGGACGCGGAAGCTGACCGGCCCGGGCGCGAGCGGCGCGACGGTCGCGGTCAGCGTCAGCGTGCGCGGCGCGCCGGTTCCCTCCCGCACCCAGCCGCCGCCGGCGAGGGTCAGCGTCGGCTCGGTCGGGACCGAGGTGGTGCCGACGGCGTGGGTGCCGCTCGCCAGCAGCGCGACGCCGACGACGGCGGCGAGGGTGGCGAGCAGACAGGAGAGGAGAAATGACGGAGAAGCGCGCATGACGGTCGATGTTCGGCCGCTTTCGAGCGCTTTTCCTCTGCCGAAGCGGCCCGTTCGGTCCCCTGAACGGGCTGGCGCTCTCAGCCCTTCGGCATGCCGAAACCCGGGAGGCCTGCCGGCCATCGCGAACGCGTGCGCGCGTCATGCGTGGGCGGCCGGCCCGGGCCGGACCGAATGTCGTTGGGGGATATCCCTCACGGGAAGATCGATACTTGACATTTGATCAACGATGGGATTAGCCTGGGCACCGGCGGCAGTGGATGGCCGCCATCCCCCTTGGAGAGAGGGTCGCAGCCGGTTCCCGCTGCGCCGCGTCGACACCCGTCGCGGCGGCGATCCCGGGCGGCCGAAAGACGACTGGACGCAGGAGATCGCCCATGGCGACGGACGTGACCGCGACAGCGCCGGCGGACGGCGGAGCACCCTCCCCGGCCGGCCCGAGGGGCCGCAGCGGCGGCCGCTCGGTCCGCACCGTCGCCGCGCGCTACGGCGTGCTGGCGGCGATCGTCGCGACCTTCGCCGTCTTCAGCCTGCTGCGCCCCGACTCGTTCTTCACGGTCCTGACGATGAAGGGCATCCTGCGCGACTGCGCGCCGCTGCTGATCGTCTCGCTCGGGGTGACCGTCGTGCTCGTGATGAACGAGTACGACCTCGCCGTCGGCGGCCTCATCAGCCTCTGCGCGACGGTCGTGATCGTGCTGCTGTCGACCCAGCACGTCGGCCTCGACTGGCGCCTCGCGATCGTGCTGGCGCTGCTGCTCGGGACCGCGCTCGGCGCCGCCAACGGCGTCCTGATCGCCTACCTGAGACTGCCGAGCTTCATCCTCACGATCGCGATGAGCACCGTCTTCACGGGCGTGGGCCTCCAGCTCGTCGACAGCCAGAGCGTCTTCGACGGGATCGCGCCGGGCTACACCGAGATCGCCAACGGCACCTTCCTCGGCTTCTCCAACGTCGTCTTCATCGGCCTGCTCGTGCTGCTCGTGATGCACGTGCTGCTGCGCCACACGGAGCCCGGCCGCTACATGTACGCGATCGGCGGAAACCGCGAGGCGGCGCGGCTGTCGGGCCTGCGCGTGCGGCTGCTGCTGGCGGCCGGCTTCGCGATCGTCGGCCTCTGCGCCGCGATCGCCGGCGTGCTGATGACCTCGCAGGCGGCGGCCGCCAACCCGAACACCGGCGTCGGCCTGCTGCTGCCGGCCTACGCCGCCGCCTTCCTCGGCTCGAGCATGTTCCGCGTCGGCGTCTTCACGCCGGTCGGCACGGCGCTCGGCGCGCTCTACCTGCAGATGATCGGGACCGGCCTGACGATCCTCAGCCTCAGCGGCCCGCTCGTGCAGATCATCCAGGGCGGGATCCTCGCCGCGGCGGTGCTGATCTCGCGGCTGGTGCGCGGGGGAGGGGAGCAGTGAGCGCCGCCTCTGGGCCGGCCGCTCCGCAGCCGCCGCGCGACGCCGCGGGCGCGGCCGCCGCCGGGACGCCGGTCGTCTCCGCTCGCGCGCTCGTGAAGGCGTACCCGGGCGTCGTCGCGCTCGACCACGCCTCGCTCGACCTGCACGCGGGCGAGGTGCTCGGCCTCGTCGGCAAGAACGGCGCCGGCAAGAGCAGCCTGATCAAGGTGCTGGCCGGGGTCTCCCACCCCGACGCCGGCGAGCTGCTGATCGACGGCCAGTCCGTGCTGCACGGCTGGTCGACCCACGCCGCGCATCGCCTCGGGCTGGCCTTCGTCCATCAGGAGCTGGGCAACTTCCCGGCGCTGACGGTCGCCGAGAACGTCGCCGTCGGCAGCCGCTGGCCGCGCCGCGCGGGCCTGCTGGTCGCGCGCGGCGAGCTGCGCCGCCGCGTCGCCGAGGTGCTCGCGGAGCTGGAGTCCGAGATCGACCCCGACGCCCACGCCGGCGACCTGACGAGCGTCGAGCAGCGGGTCGTGATGATCGCGCGGGCGCTCTACCACCGCGCCCGCGTGCTCGTGCTCGACGAGCCGTCCGTCTCGCTGACCGTCGAGGAGATCGGCCATCTGCACGCGATCGTCCGGCGCCTGCGCGACAGGGGCCAGTCGGTCGTCTACGTCTCCCACCGGCTCGGCGAGATCGTCTCGCTGACCGATCGCGTCGTCGTGATGCAGGATGGCCGCGTCACGCTCGAACGTGCGACGGCCGACCTCGACGAGGCCCAGCTCGTCGAGGCGATCGCGGGACCGGCGGCCGGCACCGCCGCCGCCCGCCCGCCGTCGCCGGCGCCCGCCCGCGATCCGCACGCATCCCCCTTGCTGCGGGTTCGCGGGCTGGCGCGCCCTCCGCGCGTCCACGACGTCGGCTTCGACCTGCACGCCGGCGAGATCCTCGGGATCGCCGGCCTCGTCGGCTCGGGCCGCACCGAGGTCGCGCGGATGGTCTTCGGCGCCGACAAGCCCGCCGCGGGGACGATTGAGGTCGCCGGCGAGGCGCTGCGCGCCCGCACCCCGGTCGACGCGATCGCCGCCGGCATCGCGCTGCTGCCCGAGGACCGCCGCCACGAGGGCCTCGTGCTCGACTTCGACGTGCGCGAGAACATCACGCTCGCCTCGCTGCACCACCACCGCATGGCGCGGCTGCTGCCGCTGCCGCGGCGCGCCGGCGAGCGCAGAGCGGCGCAGGAGATGATCGAGCGCCTCGCGATCCGCACGCCGTCGGAGGCGCAGGAGGTGCGGCGCCTGTCGGGCGGCAACCAGCAGAAGGTCGTGCTGGCGAAATGGCTGCAGCGCTCCGAGCGCGTGCTGATCTTCGACGAGCCGGCCCAGGGGGTCGACGTCGGGGCGAAGGAGGAGATGTTCTCGCTCGTCCGCGCGATCGCCGCCGAGGGGCGCGCGGCGATCGTGATCTCGTCCGACTACTCCGAGCTGGTGGGGCTGTGCACGCGCGTGATCGCGCTGCGCGAGGGCCGCGTCTCGGGCGAGCTGGCGGGCGAGGAGATCACGGAGGAGGCGCTGGTCCGGCTCTCGTACGCCGCGGCCGCGTGAGGCAGTGAGTCAGCGCCGCTCCCCCGGGCGGCGTCCGTTCGCGACAGAAGGAATCAGTCAGATGGATCGCTTCTCTGAGACGTGGCGTGCCGGGGCCAGGCTCCGGCGCGCGCTGCTCGCAGTGCTGCTCGTCCTGACCGCAGGCGCCGTCCTCGCCGCCTGCGGCTCCTCCGACGACTCGTCGTCCGGCGACGCCGGCACGGGCACGAGCGCCGCCGCCGGCTCGCAGGCCGCGACCTCGACGGTCGCCGACCCGCCGCCGGCCGAGAGCGCCTCCGGCTACGTCTGGTCGGGCACGCCGGAGGAGAGAGCCGAGGCCGAGAGAGCCGGCGAGGCCGACGCGGGCGACCCGGTCGACGCGCCGACGGGCAAGTCGATCGGCGTCATCCAGCTGTCGGGCCAGTCGGCGACCTCCAGAGCGATCACCGAGGCGGCGAAGGAGATCGGCGAGCTGTTCGGCTTCAAGGTCAACGTCTGCGACCCGAACTTCGACGCGCAGAAGATCCCGCAGTGCGCGACCTCGATCGTCTCGCAGAGCCCGAGCGTCGTCTTCTCCGTCAGCCAGAACCCGGGCCCGCTCGGCTCGGGCCTCAAGGAGGCGGCCGACAGAGGGATCCCGTGGTTCGGGACCAGCTCGGCGTCGACCAGATCGCCGTACATGAACGACCTCGGCGCCGACGGCTTCGACCTCGCCAGAACGCTCGACGAGTGGCTCTTCAGAGCGATCGACGAGAGAGGCGCCGCGGAGCCGAAGAGAATCTTCGCGATCACCGCCCCGACGGTCGGCGTCGCCTCGCTCAACGAGGAGAACCAGCTGAAGGACGACATCGCGGCCGCCTCCGGCTTCGAGCTGATCAAGCACGACCTCGACCTCGCCAACGCGGTCCAGGACACGCTCAACAGCTCCCGCCAGGCGCTGGAGCAGAACCCTGACCTGGCCGGCATGTGGACGCTCTGCGACTTCTGCCTGCCGCTGATGGCGCAGACGGTCGCGAGCAAGCAGCCCGACGAGCGCAGAACGGTCGTCGCCGGCATGTTCTCGACGCCCGAGTCGATCGCCGACATCCGCTCCGGCAGAGTCGACGCGGTCGCCGACTACGCGTGGGCGCTGCCGGTCTGGGCCGGCATGGACCAGGCGCTGCAGAGCTGGGCCCGCAGAGAGGCGATCGGCAGAGGGTGGGCGATCTTCGACGACTACTCGCTGCCGTTCATGGAGCCGTACGTGATCACGAGAGAGAACGCGCTCGCGTCCGGCCCGGCGCCGATCTACGGCCCCGACTACGAGTCGTACTTCCGCGCCAAGTGGAAGAAGGAGTTCGGCGTCGGCTGATCCGGCGCCGGGCGCAGGCAGGCGGAGCG
>JAEXXR010000538.1 GCA_023405705.1 Actinomycetes bacterium | reverse complement strand
GTTCGAGATCCGCGCCTCGATCGGGCTGCTGGCCGACAACGCCCGCGTCGGCCGCCGCTGGGAGGGCCGCGTGCTGCCGACCGAGGGCCTCGGCGGCACCGCGCGCGACCTCGCCTTCACGCGCCGCGAGGCGCTCGGCGTCGTCGCCGCGATCCTCCCGTTCAACTTCCCCGTCGAGCTGTTCGTCGAGAAGGCCGCCGCCGCGCTGGTCGGCGGCAACGCCGTCGTCGCGAAGGCGCCGCTGGAGGCGCCGCTCGTCGTCGAGCGCTTCCACCGCGCGCTGATCGAGGCCGGCATCCCGGCTGACGCGATGGCGCTGCTGCACGGCGACCGCGACGTCGGCGCCGCCCTCGCGGGCGCGCGCGGGATCGATGCGATCTCGCTGACCGGCTCGACCGCCGCCGGCCTCGCCGTCGCGCAGGCGGGCGCGCCGACGCTGCGCCGCCTCCACCAGGAGCTGGGCGGCAACAACGCCGCGCTCGTGCTCGAGGACGCCGACCTCGACCTCGTCACCGAGGAGCTCGCCTACGGCCGCCTGCTGATGAACGGCCAGGCCTGCTCCGCGAGCAAGCGCGTGATCGTCCACGCGAGCCTCCACGACGAGCTGGCCGAGCGGCTCGCCGCCGTCGTCGACCGCCAGGTGCTCGGTCCGGCGACCGACCCCGCGACGACCGTCGGCCCGCTGATCAACGCTGCCGCGGCGCGACGGGTCGCCGAGCAGGTCGACCGCGCCGTCGCGCAGGGCGCGTCCCGCGTCCGCGGCGGGGACGGAGCCGGCGAGGGTGCGCTCCTGCCCCCCGCGCTCCTCGCCTCCGTTCCCGCCGCCGCGGCGATCGCGACCGACGACGAGATCTTCGGCCCGGTCTTCGCGCTGATCAGAGCCGACGACGTGCAGGGGGCGCTCGCGCTCGCGAACGCCTCCTCGTTCGGCCTGATGGCGAGCGTCTTCAGCCGCGACGTGCAGCTCGCGATGGCGGTGGCGGAGCGGCTCGACGCGGGCGGCGTCGTGATCAACGGCACCGACAACTACCGCCCGCCGATCATCCCCTTCGGCGGCGTGAAGCTGTCCGGCAGCGGGCGCGAGGGCCTCGGCTACACGATCGACGAGCTGACGCGCGAGAAGACGATCGTCCTGCGCCGCTTCCGGCGCGACCTCCCGGGCGAAGGAGCGAGAGCATGAGCACCAGAGCCGCCAGAGCCGCCGCGACGACCGGCGCCGCCGGCAGGAGAGCCGAGGGCGAGCGCTACCGCGTGCCCGCGGTCCTCCACGCCGCCTCGATCCTCGACGCGATCGCCAGAGCGCCCGACGGCCTCACCCACACCGAGCTGGTGAGGGAGCTGGAGCTGTCGAAGTCGAGCGCCCACAACCTGCTGACGACGCTGGAGTCGCTCGGCTGGGTGCGGCGCGACCCGCGCGGCCGCGCCTACCGCCTCGGCGGCGGCCTCGTGCGGCTCGGCGCCTTCGCGATCCGGCAGGTCGACGCGCTCGCGCTGGCGACCGAGCGGACCCACGAGATCGCCGGCGAGCACCGCCTCACCGTGATCGCCGCGCAGCCGCTGCACCGCGGCGTCGTCGAGGTCGTCTCCGTCGCCTACCCGGACGACGTCCACGTCGGCATCGCGCTCGGGACCCGCTACAGCTGGTTCGACGGCGCGGTCGGCAAGTGCCTGCTGGCGCAGGAGGACCCGGACGAGGCGGAGCTGCTCGTGCGCGAGCGGGCGCGGGAGATCCCCGCCCACACCGACCGCACGCTGACCGATCCCGAGGCGCTGCTCGCCGACGTCGAGCACGTGCGCTCGGCCGGCTACGGCGCGAGCATCGGCGAATACCGGCACAACAACGCCGTCGCGGTCCCCGTCCGCGACAGCGAGGGGAGGCTCGCCGCGATCCTGATCGCGATCGGCTTCCCAGATCAACTCACCCGCGAGGCGATCCCGTCGATCGGCCACGTCCTGCGGGACGTCGCGGACGCGATCACCGCCGAATGCGGCGGTGGGCGCGCGCCCGCCGGACGAGATGCGCAGGACCCCCAGAACGTCGCCGATCCGGCGGCCAAGGAGTAAGTGCAGATGACTGAACCCCGTGAAGTCGACCTGAAGATCGTCGGCGGCACCGTGGTGACCCCGACCGGCACGCGCCGGGCGGGGATCGCGATCGACGGCGGCAAGATCGTCGCGATCGCGGAGGACTCGCTGCTGCCGCCGGCGCGCCGGACGCACGACGCGACCGGTCTTCACGTCATTCCGGGCCTGGTCGACACCGAGGCGCACCCCGGCTGCTACGTGCACCTGAGAGACGACCTCGCGACCGAGTCGGTCGCGGCCGTCACGGCCGGCGTGACGACGTGGGGCATCCACGCGCCGCAGACGCGGATGGGCCAGCCGAACTTCGTCGAGTACGTCCAGAGAGAGGACGTCGGCTCCTTCCACGACTCGATCGACCACTTCACCGCGGCGGTCGAGTCCGACGCGGCGGTCGACATCTTCGCGACGTACATGGTCGAGACCGACCAGCACGCGCGCGAGATCCCCGAGTACGCCAAGGACCACGGCGTCACCTCGTTCAAGCTCTACCTGCAGGCGATGAGCCCCGAGGCCGAGCCGAACTGGCCGGGCCGCCGCGCCGGCCTGGGCGCCGGCTTCGACGACGGCGTCGTCTACCAGGTGATGGAGAGAACGGCCGAGCTCGGCTACCCGGGCGTCGTCGCGATGCACTGCGAGAACTGGGAGATCGCGCGCATCTTCGACGAGCGCCTCAGAGCGCAGGGCCGCACCGACTGGGCGACCTGGTCGGACCGCTCGCCGCATTTCCTCGAGGCGCAGCACCTGCGCCAGTACGGCCACTTCGCCGAGTACCTCGGCTGCCCGATCTACGTCCAGCACGCGACGACGCCGGAGACCTACAGAGAGATCCTCGACCTGCGCGGCAAGGGCGTCACCTGCTACGCGCAGACCGGCCCGCACTGGCTCCACTTCGGCAAGGAGGAGCACAACGCGTGGCGGATCAACGTGCCGCTGCGCTCGCGCGAGAACAACCCCAACATCTGGCGCGCGCTGCGCGACGGGACGATCAACGCGGTCGGCTCCGACCACGTCGTGATCTGGGGCGACACCTCCTACGACAACTGTTACAACGAGAACATCTGGGAGCTGCGCACCGGCTTCACCTCGCGCGTCGAGATGCTGCTGCCGGTGATGCTGGAGGGCGTCCACCGCGGCGAGCTGACGCTCGACCGGATGGTCAAGGTCGCCTGCGAGAACCCGGCGAAGATCTTCGGCGTGTGGGGCCAGAAGGGCGCCCTCGACGTCGGCTTCGACGCCGACGTCGTGCTCGTCGACCTCGACAGAGTCGTCCACGTGCAGAACTCGATGGTGCAGACTCGCTCGGGCTGGACCGTCCTCGACGGCAGAACGATCCACGGCTGGTCGGTCGCGACCTTCCTGCGCGGCAAGCAGATGTCGAAGTGGGAGGACGGCGCGCCGAAGGCCGAGTTCATCGGCGACGCCGACGGCAGATACCTGCGCCGCGTGCCGAACGGCCAGACGACGCCGCACATGGTCGAGGAGGTGGTCTGAGCATGGCGGTCTGGGACGACGTCCTCCCGGAGGAGGACCGCCAGGTCTTCGAGGCCGCCGGCTGGGGCAAGGACGTCGGCTTCGGCGAGCGTCCCGTCCTGCTCGTCGTCGACGTGATCTACAACTTCGTCGGCGACAGACCGGAGCCGATCCTCGACTCGATCAAGAAGTGGCGCTACTCGTGCGGCGAGCGCGGCTGGGAGGGCGTCAAGCACCTCCAGCGGCTGATCGCCGCCGCACGCGAGCGCGAGATCCCGATCGTCTACACCGGGATGGACCGGCGGCCCGACGGCTTCGACCAGGGCGCGTGGAACTGGAAGAGCCACCGCGCCGGCGACGCCTCCGACATCAGAGGCTCGCTCGGCAACGAGATCGTCGCCGAGGTCGCGCCGCAGCCGCAGGACATCTACTTCGTGAAGGACAAGCCGAGCGCCTTCCACGGCACCCACCTGCTCGACTACCTGATCTACCTGGGCGTCGACACGGTCGTCACGACCGGGACGACGACGAGCGGCTGCGTGCGCGCCAGCGCGGTCGACGCGACGCAGTACAACTACCGCTCGATCGTCCCGGAGGAGTGCGTCTGGGACCGCTCGACGATCTCCCACAAGGTCAACCTGCTCGACATCCAGATGAAGTACGGCGACGTGAAGGCGACCGACGACGTGATCGCGTACTTCCGGTCGCTGCCGCAGCGGCCCTGCGGCGAGCGCACGCCGACGGGCAGAGCGAACACCGACCAGGAGGTGCCGGTCGCATGAGCGCCCCCGCCCATCCGCAGGTCGACGGGCTGGAGATCCGCAAGGTCGTCTGCGTCGTCGACGACACCTTCGGCGACGGCGCGCCGGCCGACGGCGCGCCGCTGCGCAAGGTCGCCGTCGCCGTCGTGCTGAAGAACCCCTACGCCGGCAGAGCGCACAGCGAAGACCTGTCGCTGCTGGTCGACCCGAGCGACAGGCTGGGCGAGCTGATCGGGACGCGCTGCGCGGAGGCGGCCGGCGCGCCGGTCGAGAGCCACGGCAAGGCGGTCGTCGTCGGCACGGCCGGCGAGGGCGAGCACGGCAACGCGACGAAGACGACCCGCTTCGGCGACCCCTTCCGGGCCGCCTTCGGGGGCGGGAAGGCATGGCTGCCCTCGACGACGAAGCGGGCCGCGCCGGGCTGCTCGGTCGACGTCCCGCTCTGCTTCAAGGACGAGATCTGGGTCCGCTCCCACTACGACACGATCACGGTCACGATCCCCGACGCCCCGGCCCCCGACGAGATCGTGCTGATCGGCGCGGTCGCGACGCGCGGCCGGCTCAACGCCCGCCTCGGCGGCGTGAGCAAGGAGGAGGCGGAGTCGCGGCTGGCAGAGGAGGGGTCGAGATGATGGTCGGACCGGCGCCGCGCTCCTACGAGCTGCTGGCGGAGGAGGTCGTCGTGCCCGCCTGCGAGGCGCGCGCCGTCGAGGTGCGCGCCGGGCAGATCCTGCAGGTCGTCGACCTGGAGGGACAGCAGGTCGGCGACCTCGTCGCCTACCGGATCGCCGACCCGACCGAGGTCTTCAGCGCCGGCCACACCGTCTCGGCGCTGACGAGAATGGTCCCGCAGGTCGGCGACGAGCTGTTCTCCAACCACCGCCGGCCGCTGTTCCGGATCCTCCACGACGACGTCGGCTCGCACGACCTGATCGTCCCCTGCTGCGACCCGGAGCGCTACTCGCGCGACTACAACGTCCACGACCACGGCTCCTGCCTCGCGTCGCTGGAGCAGGCGGTCGCGGCGAGCGGGCGGTCGTGGCCGGTGCGCGGCGAGACGGCCTGGAACGTCTTCATGAACAACAGGCACGAGGACGGCCGGATCGTCACCTACGAGCCGCCCCACCAGGCCGGCTCGGCGATCGACCTGGAGGTGCTCGACGACCTGCTCGTCGTGCTCTCCGCCTGCCCGCAGGACCTGAGCCCCTGCAACGCCTACAACCCGACCTCGATGGCGCTGCGGGTGTGGGAGCCGGCGTGATCGTGCGATCCCGCGGCCTGCGGCCTTGGATCGCATTGGAAGAACTCGCCCGGGGGGCTCGTTCTTCCGTGTGGGCGGTCGTCCGATGACGTCGGAGGCCGTCGCGGCCGCGGCACGCATCCTCGCGGGCGCGCGGCTGGTCGAGGCGTTCGGCCACGTCAGCGCCCGCGTCGAGGGCGGCTTCCTGCTGTCCGCGACGGCGCCGCTGGGCAGCCAGACGGCGGCGTCGATCCACCGGCTCGCCGACGACGGCACGGTCGTCGCGGCCGGCGGGTCGGGTGACGGCGTCCCGCTGGAGGCGCCGCTGCACGCCGCGATCTACGCGGCCCGCCCGGACGTCGGGGCGATCTGCCGCACCCATTCGGCCGCTGCGGTCGTGTGGGGCGTGCGCGGCCAGGCGCCGCCGCTGCTCCACGGCCTGGGAGGGCTCGCCGGCGACGTGACGGCGTGGGGCGGCGACAGCGACCTGGTCGTCACACCCGCGCAGGGGACCGCCGCCGCGGCGGCCCTCGGCGCGGCAGACTGCCTGCTCGTGCAGGCGAACGGGAACGTCGCGACCGGCGCGACCATCGAGCAGGCGACGGTGCGCGCCTGGTTCCTGGAGGAACGGGCGCGCGTCGCCCTGGAGGCCGGCCTGGAGGCCTCACCGCTCACCGAACCCGACGTGCGAGCCCGCCACTACGCCGCCGAGCAGGCGCGCGCGTGGCGGTGGCTCCAGGAGACCTACGCATGAGACGTTCCGATGCCTGACGTGATCGTGATCGGCGCCGGCCACAACGGCCTCGTCAGCGCCTGCTACCTCGCCCGCGCCGGGCTGGAGGTGCTGGTGCTGGAGCAGTCCGACACCGTCGGCGGCTGCATCAACACGCGCGACCTGCCCGACGGCCGCGGCCGCCTGGAGCTGGGCGCCTACGAGCACGGCGGGATCCGCGGCAGCGGCGTCGCCGCCGACCTCGAGCTGGAGACGCGCCACGGCCTGCGCTTCCACCTGCGCGACGAGGTGACGCTCGGCCCGGCCGACGACGGCAGCCGCATCGCCTTCCACAACGGGCTGGAGGAGACGCTCGAGCTGCTGGCGCCGGTCGTCGGCGCGAGCGAGGCCGACGCCTACCGCCGCTTCGCCGCCTGGTCGACCGCCGGCATGAACCTCGTCGGCACGCTCGACGCCGGCCCGCCGCCGTCGTTCGGCCAGCTCGCCGCCGCCGCGCAGGCGACGCTCGGCGCCGACGCCGCGCCGTTCATGCAGACGCTGCTCGGCTCCGCCTCAACGGTGCTGCGTGCGACCTTCGAGGACGAGCGGCTGATGGCGCCGATGGCGCACTGGGCCGGCCACTCGCAGCAGTCGCCGCTCGACCCCGGAACGGGCGGCGGCGGGCTGATGCTCGCCGCCTTCCAC
>JAEXXR010000535.1 GCA_023405705.1 Actinomycetes bacterium | reverse complement strand
GCTCCACGACGACCGCTCGCGCGACGCCGTCGAGCGCGCCGTCGGCGAGCCGCTCGGCCTCGCCCTGATCGCGGCGGCCGGCGGCATCCTGCGCGTCGTCAACGCGAACATGGTCGGCGCCGTGCGCGCCGTCTCGGTCGAGCGCGGCATCGACCCGCGCGGCTTCACGCTCGTCTGCGGCGGCGGCGCCGGCGGCCTGCACGCCGCCAGCCTCGCCCGCGCGATCGGCATGAAGCGGGTGCTGATACCGCGCGAGGCCGGCACGTTCTGCGCCTTCGGCATGACCGTCACCGACGTCCGCCACGACCACTCGCGGGCGCTGCACGCGGTCTCCTCCGACGAGCGCTTCGCGGAGGTCGACGCCGCGTTCGCCGAGATGGAGGCCGACGCGCGCGAGCGCCTCGCCTCCAGCGGATTCGGCGAGGAGCAGATCGAGATCAAGCGCTCGGTCGACGCCCGCTACGTCGGCCAGGTGCACGAGATCACGATCCCGGTCCCGGCCGCCGACGCCTACGGCCCGGCGCAGATGCGCGAGATCGAGGAGCGCTTCAACGCCGAGCACCACCGGCACTTCACCTACGCCCGCGAGGGGCTGCCGATCGAGTTCCTGCACTGGCGCGTCGCCGGCGTCGGGCGGATCCCGGAGACGAGACGGCCGGCGCCGGCGCGCGGCGACGGCAGACCGGTCGTGCCGGCCGGCGTGCGCGGCGTCTGGTTCGAGGAGGTCGACGCGGTCGTCGAGACCGCCGTCCACTGGATGGAGGCGCTGTCGCCCGGCGACCGCATCAGCGGCCCGGCGATCGTGCAGTCCTCGACGACGACCGTCGCGGTCAACCCCGGCGACGTGCTGTCGGTGCTCGACAACGGCAGCTACGCGATCGACGTCGACGTCGAGACCTTCGACGCCGCCGCCCAGCTGACCACCACGACCAAGACGGGAGCGAGCAGATGAGCGCCGCCCAGACCGACCCGGTCCTCTTCAGCGTCCTGCTCGGCCGCTTCAACAGCATCGTCAACGAGATGACGCTGACGCTGGAGTACTCGGCGTGGACGTCGATCCTCGCGCTCAACCGCGACTTCTCGTGCGCGATCTACGACGCCGAGCCGCGCCAGCTGTGCATGTACGACGCGCTGCCGTCGCACACCGCGTCGCTGCAGCTCGTGCTGCGCGAGATCGCCCGCACGTTCGAGGGCAACATCCACGAGGGCGACGTCTTCGCCTGCAACTCGCCGTACCGCTGGAACTCCCACGTCGGCGACCTCGTGACGGTCGCGCCGGTCTTCGTCGACGGCGAGCACCTCTTCTGGTCGGTCACGAAGGGCCACCAGATGGACACGGGCGCGACCGTGCCCTCCAGCGTCTCCGCGGTGGTGCAGAACGTCTGGCAGGAGGGCCTGCACATCCCGCCGCTGAAGCTGTACGACGGCGGCAGACGACGCGACGACGTCTTCGACCTCTACCTCTCCAACGTCCGCTACCGCGAGCACTCCGAGGGCGACCTGCTGGCGCAGCTCGGCTCGGTCGAGAAGGGCCGCGAGCGGCTCGTCGAGCTGGTGCGCGAGTTCGGCGCGGAGACGGTCACCTCCTACGCCGACGCGATGCTGGCCTACTCGGATCGGCGGATGAGCGAGGAGATCGCGGCCGTGCCCGACGGCGAGTACCTCGGCGAGGGCTGGGTCGACACCGACGGCTACGACGCCTTCGACATCCCGATCAAGGTGAAGGTCACGGTCGAGGGCGAGCAGGTGAGGATCGACCTGGACGGCTCGGGTCCCCAGGCGAGGGGCGGCGTCAACGGCTCCTACGCGACGACGCAGGCCGCCGCCTCGATCCCGTTCATGCAGTACATCGACCCGGACATCCCGCACAACGACGGCTGCCTGCGCCACATCGAGTGCTACGCGCCGGAGGGGACGATCGTCAACGCGCGCTTCCCCGCGGCGACCTCGGCGGCGACGATCGTGCCGTCGGACGCGATCCAGGACACCGTCAACAAGGCGATGGCGGCGGCGCTGCCCTCGCGCGTCCCGGCCGGCGGCGCCCGCTGCGGCAACACGCCGCAGCTGGCCGGCGTCGACGCGCGCACCGGCGAGCCGTGGGGCGTGATGCTGTTCAACGGCACCGGCGGCGCGGGCGGCACCGAGGGCGCCGACGGCTGGCCGCTGGTCGAGTCGATCGGGGCCGCGGGCGGCGTCAAGGCGCAGCCGATCGAGCAGCTGGAGCTGCTCTACCCGATCCGCATCGAGCGGATGGAGATCGAGGTCGACTCGATGGGCTTCGGCGCCTTCAACGGCGGGCCCGGCGTGCGCTGCGAGGTGCGGCCGCTGGCGGGCGAGATGGAGTGCATCACCTTCGGCGACAACTACGCCAACCCGCCCCACGGCGTGCTCGGCGGGACGCCCGGGATCGGCGGCGGGATGTACGTCGAGGAGGCCGGCGACGGCAGCCGCTCGTTCATCACCGCGACCGCGCACGTCGTCGTCAGAGAGGGCGACCTGCTGGTCGGCGTCTCGACCGGCGGCGGCGGGTACGGCAACCCGGTGCAGCGCGACCCCGAGCGGGTCCGCTGTGACGTGCGCGACGGCCTCGTCAGCCGCACGGCGGCGCGGGCGCTGTTCGGCGTCGTGCTGACCGAGGACGACGACCCGCAGATCGACACGGCCGCGACGGCCGCGCTGCGCGCCGAGCTGGCCACGATCGAGCGGCCGCTCGTCGACCCGCAGGGACCGGGTGCGGCGACCTGGTTGAAGGACACCCGGCGCGAGGGCGACCGCTACCTCGTGAACCCGAAGGGGGTCGTGGTAGGAGCCGATGTCTGACGCCGTCCGGACAGCTCCGGCAGGCCCGTCCGAGGGGGCCGCGATCCTGGCACCTCGCCCATCGCACCTTGATAGCGTTCGCCAGCGGTCAGAAGCGTTCGAGCGTTAGGTGCCTGTGATGGGGGACAACGGCCAGAACGGCCACAACGGTGCCACGCAACGTCGCCGCGCAGGTCGCGGCGACGCCGCGCCCTCGCTCGACCAGCTCGACCGCGACATCTTCGACGCGCTCCACCGCAACGGACGCGAGTCGATCCGCAACGTCGCGAACGCGCTCGGCGTCTCGGAGGCGACCGTCCGCAACCGCTACGGGGCGATGGTCGAGTCCGACGCGATGCAGGTCACCGCGATCGCCAACCCCAGCGGCCTCGGCTACGAGTCGATGGCGATGCTGGCGATCTCGACGACCGGCGTCTCCGACAAGGTCGGCAACGAGATCGCGTCGTGGGCCGAGGCGAGCCTCGTCGTGATGACCGCGGGTCACCACGACGTGATCGTCGAGGTCGTCTGCAGAGACCGCCAGCACCTGCTGGAGCTGATCAACCGCGTCCGCGCGATCGAAGAGGTCACCTCGACGGAGACCTTCGTCTACCTCGACATGATCAAGCAGACCTACGACTGGAGACCGACCTCCGAGTGACCCGGCCGGCGGCCGCGTTCGCGCCCGCCTGCCAGCGCGCTCGGAGATCGTCGGGCAGCGCCGCCGCGCGC
>JAEXXR010000486.1 GCA_023405705.1 Actinomycetes bacterium | reverse complement strand
TCTACGACAGCTCGGAAGCGAAGGAGGCTGGGGTCGGACACAGGCGGGGGCCGGGCTGGCCGGCCCCTACGCCTTGACGACCTTGCCGGCCTTCAGGCAGCGCGTGCAGACGTAGACGCGCCGAGCGGTGCCGTCATCGTTGATGCGGATCCGCTGGAGGTTCGGGTCGAAGCGCCGCTTCGTGGCCACTCTCGAGTGGCTTCGGCTGTTGCCGAAGGCGGGACCCTTGTTGCAGACATGACAGGTTCGGGGCATGGGTTCGCGGAGTATAGGGAGTCGGTGGGCAGGATGAGGCGCCGGCCGTGACGATGCCGGCGTGAAGCGGGTGGGAGAACGCGCCGTCGGGGACGTTCTCCCGGTTGCGAGGTGCGCGCCGTCAGGCGACCGGCCCCGGCGCGAAGCCGGTGCTGCGCCGCTGCTGTCTGACCGCTTCGCGGACCTTCAGCGAGGCGAGCACCGCCTCGGCCGCGTGGGCGCCGCTGTCGCGCTTGGCGCCGCCGCCGACGCGCGCCTGCGCCTGCTCCATCGAGTCGACGGTCAGGAGGCCGAAGCCGACCGGGATCCCGGTCGCCAGCTGGACCTGCTGGATCCCGCGGGCGCACTCGCCGCAGACGTAGTCGTAGTGGTCGGTCTCGCCGCGGATCACGGCGCCGAGCGCGACGATCCCGTCGTAGCGGCCCGACTCGGCGGCGTACTTCGCCGCCAGCGGCAGCTCGAAGGCGCCCGGCACGTCGTAGACGTCGACCGTCTCGGCGCCGTGCTCCTCCAGCGTCGCGCGCGCTCCGGCGACGAGCTTCTCGGCGAGGTCCTCGTAGAAGCGCCCGACGACGAGCGCGAACCTCTTCTTGTCAGCGCCCATCGGCGGTCTCTCCCTGCTTGCGGTCGTGCTCGTGCTCCTCGAGGATCATCTCCTCGTCGAGCGCGAGTCCCTGGTGGTGCAGCGTGTGGCCCATGCGGTCGCGCTTGGCGCGCAGGTAGGCCTCGTTGTGCGGGTTGGGCGTCGGGATTATCGGCACCTGGTCGGTGACCGACAGGCCGTAGCCCTCCATCCCGATGATCTTCTTCGGGTTGTTGGTGAGGATCCGCATGCTCGTGAGGCCGAGGTCCTGGAGGATCTGCGCGCCGATGCCGTAGTCGCGCAGGTCGGCCGGCAGGCCGAGCTTGAGGTTGGCGTCGACGGTGTCGAAGCCCTCCTCCTGCAGCTTGTAGGCCTTCAGCTTGTTCAGGAGGCCGATGCCGCGCCCCTCCTGGGCGAGGTAGAGCAGGACGCCCTGGCCCTCCTCCTCGATCATCGCCAGCGCCGACTCGAGCTGCTCGCCGCAGTCGCAGCGCAGCGAGTGGAAGACGTCGCCGGTGAGGCACTCGGAGTGGACGCGCACGAGCACGTCCTCTCTGTCCTGCACGTCGCCCTTGACCATCGCGACGTGGTGCTTGTCGTCGACGAGCGAGCGGTAGCCGATCACCTCGAAGTCGCCGAAGGCGGTCGGCAGTCTCGTGCCGACGACGCGCTCGACGAGCTTGTCGTGCTTGCGGCGGTAGGCGACGAGGTCGGCGACGGTGACCATCTTGAGCCCGAATCTCTGGCAGTACGGGATCAGGTCGCTGACGCGGGCCATCGTGCCGTCGTCGTTCATGATCTCGCAGATCACGCCGGACGGGTTGAGGCCTGCGAGGCGCGACAGGTCGACGGCCGCCTCGGTCTGGCCGATCCGCTCCAGCACGCCGCCGTCCTTCGCCTTCAGCGGGAAGACGTGGCCGGGCTGGACGAGGTCGCGCGGGGCGGCCTTCGGGTCGATCGCGACCTGGATCGTGTGGGCGCGGTCGGCGGCGGAGATGCCGGTCGTGACGCCCTCGCGCGCCTCGATCGAGACGGTGAAGGCGGTCTCGAACGACGACTCGTTCTTCTGCGCCATCAGGTCGAGGCCCATCTCCTCGCAGCGCTCGCCGGTCATCGCGAGGCAGATCAGGCCGCGGCCCTCCTTCGCCATGAAGTTGATCGCCTCGGGGGTGACGAACTGGGCGGCCATCGTCAGGTCGCCCTCGTTCTCGCGGTCCTCGTCGTCGCAGACGACGACCATCTTCCCCTGCCGGATGTCCTCTATCGCCTCCTCGATGGTGCTGAAGGCGGCTCTCACGTCGGATTGGCTCATCGATGCGCTCCCACGAGCTTCTCGACGTACTTCGCGAGCACGTCGACTTCCAGGTTGACCGGCTTGCCGACCTCGGCGCCACCGAGGATCGTCTTCTCCAGCGTCTCGGGGATCAGCGAGACGCTGAAGGTCTCGTCGTCGACCGCCGAGACGGTCAGGCTGACGCCGTCGATCGCGATCGACCCCTTCTCGACGACGTAGCGCAGCAGCTCCTTCGGAGCGGTGACCGTGACGACGCGCGCGAAGCCGTCGGCCTCGATCGCGGAGATCGTGCCGACGCCGTCGACGTGCCCCTGCATGATGTGGCCGCCGAGCCGGTCGCCGGCGCGCATCGCCAGCTCCAGGTTGACCTCGCTGCCCGGGCCGACCTCCGCGAGCGAGGAGCGGCGCAGCGACTCGTTCATCACGTCTGCGGCAAAGGTCCCGTTGGAAGGTTCGATCGCCGTGAGGCAGACGCCGTTGACGGCGATCGAGTCGCCCTGGGCGAGCTCTCTCC
>JAEXXR010000232.1 GCA_023405705.1 Actinomycetes bacterium | reverse complement strand
CCTCCACGTCCACCGCTGGCGGAGGCGGACGCTCGCGCGCCGGCCGGCCGGCTTGGTGGCGCTGCTCGCGGTGCTCGGACCAGGGCTGCTCGCCGGGCTCTCCGACGACGATCCCGCCGGCATCACGACCTACTCGATCCTCGGCGCCCGCTACGGCTACGAGCTGCTGTGGGTGCTGGCGGCGTCGACCGGCGCGCTGGTCGTCTTCCACGAGCTCGCGGCGCGGACCGGCGTCGTCACCGGGAAGGGGCTGATCCGGCTCGTGCGCGAGCGCTACGGCCGGGCTGCCGCGACGTTCGCGGTGACCGCGCTGGCGATCGCGAACCTCGGCACGGTCTGCGCCGAGCTGGCCGGCGTCGCGGTCGGCGCAGATCTGCTCTTCGGCGTCGGACGCGAGCTGTCGGTTCCGATCGCCGCGGTCGCGGTCGTCGCGCTCGTGAGCGCGTCGGGCTTCCACCGCGTCGAGCACGTGCTGCTCGCGCTCGCCTCCGTCTTCGCCGCGTACGTCGCGGCAGGGCTGCTCGCCGGGCCCGACTGGGGCGCGGCGGTCCGGGGCCTCGTCGTCCCCTCGCTGCCGGGGACGCGGGAGGCCGTCCTCGTCGCGGTCGCGACGCTGGGCACGACGCTCGCGCCGTGGGGGCTGGCGTTCATGCAGAGCTACGCGGTCGACAAGCGCCTGCGCGAGGAGGAGCTGCCGCTCGAGCGCGTCGACGTGGTCAGCGGCGCGGTCCTGACCGGCGTGATCGGGTTCTTCATCGTCGTCGCCTGCGCCGCCACCCTGCATCCGTCGGGGATCGACGTCGCGGACGGCGCCGAGGCGGCACGCGCGCTGGAGCCGCTCGCCGGCTCGCTGGCCGCGACCCTGTTCGGCCTCGGCCTGCTCGGCGCCGCGCTGCTGGCGGCCGCGGTGGTGCCGCTGTCGACCGCCTACTCGCTGTGCGAGGCGGCCGAGCGGCCGGCGGGCCTCGATCGCCGCCCTCGCCAGGCGCCGCTGTTCCACGGCGCCTTCGCCGGGACGGTCGCGGTCGCGAGCGCGATCGTGCTGATCCCGGCGGTGCCGCTCGTCCCGGTGCTGTTCCTCACGCAGGCGCTCAACGCCGTGCTGCTGATGGCGATCCTGCCGTTCATGATCGGGATCGCGCGGGACCCCGCGCTGCTCGGCCGCCACCGCATGGGCCGGCTCGGGCTGCTCGTCGCCGGCTCGCTGCTGGCGGCGATCGCGCTCGCGTGCGTCGCGCTGCTCGCCCTCTCGGTTGCGTAGTTCACCACGCCGGCTCGCACGTCTCTCCCGATGCCGCCGGCGGCTGCCGCGCCTATGGTGAGGGAGTCGAACGATCCCCGTGCCGGCGGTTCAGCCGCTGCACCGCGGCAGCGGGTCGAGCGCGAAGGAGGAGATCATGAACGGCAGGCCGCTGCTCGCCGAACCTCGGCTCGACCGTCCGCTGCGCGACCTGATGAGCGCGGGCGTCGTCGCGGTCCCGGGCAGCTCCTCGCTGCGCATCGCCTTCAGCGCGATGCGGCACCACGGCGTCCACGCGGTGCTCGTCTCGCACGCCGGCGACGGCCGGCCGCTCGGCTGGCTGACGAGCCGCGCGCTGCTGGCGCACGACACGACCGAGCTGGCGCTCTTCAGCGCGCGCGAGGCGATCGACGAGCCGTTCGTCGAGCTGCCGCCGAGCGCGACCGCGGGGGAGGCGATCGAGCGGATGCGCGCGACCGGCGCCGGCCGGGTCGCGGTCCGCCAGGACGGCGCGCGGCTGCCCGAGGGCGTCGTCGCCGACCTCGACCTGATCGGCCTGCTCGTCGAGCGCGGCTGACACGCGAGAAGCGAGATGGAGGAGCGACGATGACCGATCCCTTCAGACGTCCCGACGGACTGCCCTCGCGCGTGCTCGTGGCCGGCGGCGGCGTCGCCGCCCTGGAGGCGGTGCTGGCGCTGCGCGCGCTGGCCGGCATGCGCGTCGAGATCGAGCTGATCGCGCCGGACGCGGACCTGCGCTACCCGCCGCTGGAGGTGGTGACGCCGTTCGGGCTCAGAGCGCCGCGCGTCGACCTGACGGCGGCGCTCGCCTCGCTCGGCGTCGCCCACCGCCGCGAGACGGTCGAGACGGTCGAACCGCGCGAGCGGGTCGTGCGCACCTCCGGCGCCGCGCTGTTGCCCTACGAGGCGCTGCTGGTCGCGATCGGCGCGCGGACGCTGCCGCCGCCGGACGGGATGCTCGTCTTCGCCGGGCCCAGAGCCGCGGCGACGCTCGACGCGCTGCTGGAGGACGCGGTCGCCGGACGGGTCGAGCGGATCCTGTTCGCGGTCCCCGAGGGGGTCGCGTGGCCGCTGCCGATCTACGAGCTGGCGCTGCTGTCGGCGCACCGGCTGCGGCTGCACGGCGCAGCGACCCGAGTCGCGCTGGCGACCCCGGAGCGGGCGCCGCTGGAGATCTTCGGCGGCCGCGCGAGCGGGCACGTGCGCGAGCAGCTCGCGGCCGCCGGTGTCGCGTTCCACGGCGGCGTCCACGTGACGAAGGTGCTGCGCAGCGAGGTCGAGGTCGCGC
>JAEXXR010000210.1 GCA_023405705.1 Actinomycetes bacterium | reverse complement strand
GAGGCGACGCCGGCGTGCTCGACCCCGGCGGCGCCGAGCACCGCGGCGGTCAGCGGGGCGACCGTCATCGACAGGCCGAGGCCGAACAGCAGCACGGCCGGCAGCACCTCGGTCAGGTAGTCGGGGGTCGCGTCGACGCGCAGCAGGAGCAGCAGACCGGCGCCGGCGATCAGCGGCCCGAAGCCCATGAAGCGGCGGGGGCCGTGTCTGTCGGCGAGCGCGCCGAACCGCTTCGACAGCAGGAACATCATCACCGTCGTCGGCAGCATCGCGGCGCCCGCGGCGACCGGCGACCAGCCGCCGACCTGCTGCAGGAACAGCACGAGGAAGAAGGTCGCGACGTTCAGCCCGCCGTAGAGCGCGAAGGTCGACAGGTTGCCGACGGAGAAGTTGCGCGCGCGGAACATCTCCAGCCGCAGCATCGGCGCCGGCGCCCGCCGCTCCCACCACAGGAAGGCGGCGAGCAGCAGCAGGCCGCCGACGAGCGGGCCGGCGACGAACGCGTCGCCCCAGCCGCGCGCCGGCTGCTCGGTCAGCGCGTAGACCGGCCCGGCGAGGCCGAGGGCGCAGAGCGCGGCGCCGATCCAGTCGATCGGCGTGCCCGGCTCGCGGTGGCCCTCCGGCGCGTGGCGCAGCAGCCACAGGCAGAGCACGACCGGCACGACGTTGACGGCGAAGATCCAGCGCCACGAGACGGCCTCCAGCAGCAGTCCGCCGCCGAGCGGGCCGATCACGGTCGCGATCCCCGTCCACGCCGTCCAGCTGCCGATCGCGGCGCCGCGCTCCTCCTCCGGGAAGGTGTCCATGATCAGCGCGAGCGTGCTCGGCACCAGCAGCGCGCCGGCGATCCCCTGCAGCCCGCGCGCGACGATCAGCGCCTCGGTGCTCGGGGCGAGCGCGCACAGCAGCGAGCACGCGCCGAAGCCGGCGACGCCGGCCGAGAAGACCCGGCGGCGGCCGAGCAGGTCGCCGAGCGAGCCGCCGATCAGGATCAGCGAGCCGAGCGTCAGCATGTACGCCTCGACGATCCACTGCTGGGCGGAGAGGCCGCTGTCGAGGTCGCGCGCGATCGCCGGCAGCGCGACGTTCACGACGGTCCCGTCGAGGAAGACGATCCCGGAGCCGAGGATGCAGGCGAGCAGCGTCCAGCGCTTCGCCGCGGCGCTCAGGGGCGGGCTCGCTCTCTCCACGCTCACGCCCCTCACGCTAGCGCCATGACGCGGGGTCGCCCGCATCGACGCGGAGGCCCCTGCCGCGCGACGATCGCGGCGACACCCCGAGGAGGAGAGCGACGTGAGCAACCGGATCGTGCACTTCGAGCTGGCCGGTCCCGACGACGAGCCGCTGCACCGCTTCTACGGCGAGCTGCTGCGCTGGAGAGTCGAGCCGAGGGGACCGGGCTACGCGCAGGTGGAGACGCCGAGCGGCAGCCCGAACGGAGCGATCGTCGCGGGCGCCGGGCCGTCGCTCACCTTCGGCGTCGCGGTCGCCGACCTCGACGCCGCCGTGGCGGAGGCCGAGCGGCTCGGCGGCACGGTCGTCGAGCCGGCCGCCGACAACGGCTGGGTGCGCAAGGCGCTCGTCGCCGACCCGGCCGGCAACCGGATCTCGCTGATCGAGCGGTAGCGGCGCCGGGGCCGGCGCAGCGGGCCGGGTCAGTCGTCGCGGTCGAAGACGAGGTCGAGCAGGCCGTTGACGGCCCAGACGATCAGCGTCGCGGCGACGCCGGTCCAGAAGCCGTCGATCTCGAAGTTGCCGACCAGCCAGCTGGTCAGGAACAGCATCAGCAGGTTGACGAAGAAGAGCGCCAGCCCGAGCGTGAGGATGATCAGCGGTATCGAGAGCACCGTCACGACGGGCTTCACGAACATGTTCACGACGCTGAAGACGAGGCCGGCGACGATCAGCGTGACCCAGAAGTCGCCGCCCGACTCGACGCCGGAGAGCAGCTCCGTGGCGGCCCAGAGGGCGGCCGTGTTGCACAACCAGGTGATGAGGAAGCGCTCCATTGCGTCACATCTTCCCGTTTCATACGAAACCTGAGCGCGCTCCTGCCGTTCATAGAGGTACATGGCACTCGGTTTCGTCGATCTCCACGTCCACCTGCTGCCCGGTGTGGACGACGGTCCGCCGGATCTCGACGCGACGCTGGAGCTGGCAGGGCTGGAGGTCGCGGACGGCGTCGACACCGCGACGGCGACGCCCCACGTCGCCTCCGTCGACGTCGCGGAGATCCCCGCGCGCGTCGCGGAGGTCAACGTCGCGCTGCGCAAGGCGGGGATCCCGCTGACCGTCGAGGGCGGGGGAGAGCTGTCGGCGCGCGGCGTCGGCCGCCTCTCGCCGGCCGAGCTGGAGGGGATCGCCCACGGTCCCGCCGGCGCCCGCTGGATCCTGCTGGAAGCGCCGCTCGACGGCGCCGTCGCGACGCTCCACCGCGCCGCCGACCAGCTGCGCGACGCCGGCTACGGCGTCGTGCTCGCCCACCCGGAGCGCTGCCACCCGCTGTTCGACCACGACATGGGCGGGCTGCGGCGCGAGCTGGCGCTCGGCTCGCTGGCGCAGGTCAGCTCCTCCTCGATCGCCGGCCTGCACGGGATACGAGCGCGCAGGAACGCCGTGCGGATGCTGCGCAGCGGCTGCGCCGGCCTGATCTCCTCAGACGCCCACGGCCCGCGCCGGCCGCCGTCGCTGACGGCGGCGATGCACGCCGCCTGCGAGCTGGGGCTGACGCAGGACCACGCCCACGCGCTCGTCGCCGAGACGCCGCGCAGCCTGCTGGAGCGCGGCCTGCGCCCCGTCGTCCACATCGGCGAGGGGGCCGGCGGCTGCGGCCGCTACGTCGCCGGCAGCGACCTGTCGGATCCGCGCAGGTCGCTCGGCAC
>JAEXXR010000164.1 GCA_023405705.1 Actinomycetes bacterium | reverse complement strand
CTGCGTGTGGGCGTGGAGCGTGTCGCAGGTCTCGCGCCACGCCTCGTACGGCGCGAGCGGCGGATTGGAGGAGGGCATGGGGAAGACGCTACCCCGCTGTGCCGGGCGTCTGACACAGGCGGCGCGCCGCGGGTCGGCTCGCGGGCCGGGCGGGCGTTTGACAACCGTCCCGTGGGCCGGCACGGTGCGGGGCTGACCCCCGACCGACCGAGGAGCAGACCGATGAGCGCCACCACCTTCGCCGTCACCGGCGTCGACTTCGTCTCGATCCCCAGCAGAGACCCCTCGGCGCTCGCCGAGTTCTACGACGGCGTGCTCGGCCTCGAGCGCTCGCAGGTGTGGCAGCGCGGCGACGAGCCGCCGATGGGGATCGAGTTCGAGACCGGCAAGGTGACGCTCGCGCTCGTCTCGACCGCCGCGATCGGCCGCGAGTTCGCGCCCCACCCGAACCCGATCGCGCTGAGAGTCGACGACGTCGCCGCGGCGCGGGCCGCGCTGGAGGAGCGCGGCGTCAGATTCCTCGCCGACTCGATCGACAGCGGCGTCTGCCACATGGCCTTCTTCCAGGACCCCGACGGCAACGCGCTGATGCTGCACCAGCGCTACGCGCCGCCGGCCGGCTGAGCGGGCGGGGCGGCGGCGGGCAGCGGCGCCGGGGCGGGCGCCCACACTGCCGCGCGCGCCCCTGGCCGATCGATCAACCGGTCGGCTGAAGCCGGGCGCGCGAGGCCGGCATTACGGTCTCGCGCCGGGGCCGGAAGCAAACAAACAGGGGAGATGCAGATGCTTCGTCCTACACGCCTGCTCGCGATCGTCGCCTGCGCGGCCGCGATCGTCGCCACGAGCGCCGGAGCCGCCTCGGCCGGCACCGCCGACATATCGATCGCCGGCTGCACGCTGAGAGCGAACACGACCGGCGGTCCGCCGCCGGCGGGCGTCACGGTGCTCGCGTCCGGCGCGACCGCCACCTGCGGCGCGCTCACGGCGAGACTGAACGCGAACGTGAACCTGTCGTTCGACGCCGTGACCGGCGCCGTCACCGCCGATCTGATCGATGTGACCGGCACCGGGCTCATATTCTTCAGCTGCCGCTACCAGGCGAGAAACGCGACGCTCGCCCAGACGGCCGCGGGCCCGCCGACGTGGACCTACGACGGCACTGCCACGGCGAGAAAGATCAGCGGCAACTACGCCGACTGCCAGGACGAGGTCACGGGCCCGGCGAGACTGGTCCTGACGCCGTAGCAGCGGGGATCTGACCCTGAGCTGACCGCGGGCGCGCGCCGTTGCCAGACGGCGCGCGTCGCGTTCACGCCACGTCGGCCGCGGACGCCGCGGCCGGTCGCGGCTCCCACGGGCGGCTGAGGCGCAGCGCGCTGAGGATCGCCCTCGTCGCGGAGGAGCGGTTGAGGGTGATGAAGTGGATGCCGGGAGCGCCGCCGGCGAGCAGCTCGGCGCATTGGAGGGTCGCGTAGGAGACGCCCAGCTCCGCGACCGCCTCGTCGTCGCCGCGGCGGGCCTCCAGCTCGCGCAGCAGGCCCTCGGGCATGTGGGCGGCCGACAGCTCGCTCATCCGCCGCACGCCGTCGATCGAGAGGATCGGCATCACGCCCGGCACGATCGGCACGTCGATCCCGATCGCCCGCGCGCGCTCGACGAAGTCGAAGTAGAAGCGGTTGTCGAAGAACATCTGCGTGATCAGGAAGCGCGCGCCGGCGTCGACCTTCGCCTTCAGGTGGCGCAGGTCGTCCTCCGCGGAGGTCGCGTGGATGTGCGTCTCCGGGAAGGCGGCGGAGCCGATCGAGAAGTCGTACTCGTCGACCATCAGCTCGACCAGCTCGCGCGAGTACTCGAGGCCGCCGTCGGTCTTCGTCCAGCGCGTCTGGCCCTGCGGCGGGTCGCCGCGCAGCGCCAGCACGTTCTCGACGCCGCCGTCGCGCATCCGGTCGAGCACGCCGCGCAGCTCGTCGACGGTCGCGTTGACGCAGGTCAGGTGGGCCATCGCCTCCAGGCCCAGCTCGTCCTTGATCCGCAGCACCTGCTCGATCGTCCCCTCGCGCGTCGAGCCGCCCGCGCCGTAGGTGACCGAGACGTAGTCGGGGGCCATCGGCTGGAGGTCGAGCAGCGCCCGCTCCAGGTTCTCGACCCCTCTCGGCGATCTCGGCGGGAAGAACTCGAACGAGAAGACCGGCTCGGTCGCGCTGCTGAACGTCTGCTCGATGCGGGCCATCGCGGCAGTTTCGCAAGCGACGGCCCGCGGCGCAGTCAGTCGGCCAGCAGGAAGGCGAGCTCGGTTCTCCAGTCGGCGGGGTCGTCGACGATCGGCGGGCCGGCGAGGTAGCGCTCGACGCGCGCCCCGAAGCGGAAGCCGTCGTCGCTCTGCTCGCCCGCGAAGCGCAGGCGGTTGTCGAGCGCGTGGGCGATCATCAGCTCATGGGCGGCGGCGAGGTCGCGGCCCTCCCAGCGCGGCGTCGTCGCGCGGTAGGCGCCGCGGTGGTCGTAGACGAGCCAGCGGCCGGCGGGGAGGAAGTCGACGCGGGCGTCGTCGTCGCCCTCGGCGTGCGCGCCCGGCGCCAGCGGGGCGGCGAAGTCGACGGCGAAGCGACCGCCCTCCTCGAACAGCGGGTAGTTCATGAACGGCGGGCCGCCGGGCTCGAGGCCGTGCTCGGCGAGCCAGACGAACAGCGCGGGGAAGAGCTCGTCGACGGTCTCGCGGAAGCGGGCGACCTCGCCCTCGGCGCGCAGGGCGACGAACGGCTGCGCCGGCCGCTCCTCCACGCGCGGCGGCGCGCTCTCGGCGAGCAGGTCAGGGTGATCGGTGGTCATGCAGACGAAGACCGCCGACGCGGCGCGAACTCATCGGTGCCGGCGGCCGGGGTGCGGGCGACGGC
>JAEXXR010000145.1 GCA_023405705.1 Actinomycetes bacterium | reverse complement strand
CCGCCCGACCGCACGCAGCTGCCGCCGGCGCCCGGCGGACACGTCGAGCGGCGCGCCACCAGGCCGATCCCGCTCCCCCTCGATGCCGCCGTTCGCCGGCCCCGCCACCGCGGCCTCGGGGGAGCGAGGGACGTCGGAGCGAGCCGCGCCGGGGCGAGCGCCGCGCGAAGAGTCAGACAGCCCGCGAGCGCGAGGCATAGAAGGCCTCCTCCTCGCGTCCCAGCTCGGTGACGGCGTCGTCGCCGTACATCCACTCGCGCGCTATCCGGTACCAGTTGCCGTTGGCGCGCAGCTGCGACAGGACGGCCAACGTCAACATCTCCATGCGGCGGCCGAAGAGGTGCTCGGGACGTATGTCCTGGTGGCGCATCTCGCGGAAGTGGGAGGAGCGCATGTCGGAGGACTCGATCACGATGTGGGTCGCGATCTCCGGCGTCAGCTGGACCTCGGCGTCCTCGGTGTACCACCAGATCGAGTCGGTCACGTACGACATGACGGCCTCGGGGTCGACCTTCTCCGGGTGGGGCAGGAAGCCGGAGCCGCCGAGCAGCTCGTGCAGCCGCGGCGCGTCTCTCTCGGCGACGGCCCGCTGGCAGGCGAGCTCGAACTCGACCGCCTCGGGCGCCATCCGCTTGAACAGCCCGAAGTCGAGGAAGGCGACTCTGCCGTCGTCCTGCAGCAGGAAGTTGCCTGGATGGGGGTCGCCGGAGAACTGGTGGTGGCGGTAGAGGCAGCCCATGAAGAAGCGGAAGACGATCTCGCCGAGGCGGTCGCGCTCCTCCCGCGGGCGCTGCTTCAGCTCCTCGAAGCCGGACCCCTCGACGAACTCCATCAAGATCACGCGCTCGCGCGACAGGCGCGTGACGACGTCCGGGACGACGATGAACGGGTGGCCGCGGAAGATCCGCGCGAGCGAGCGCTGGTTCTGCGCCTCCAGCTCGTAGTCGAGCTCCTCGTCGATCCGCAGCCGGATCTCCTCGGCGACGCCCTTCGCGTCGATCCCGGGCGCCAGGCGCTTGATCAGCCGCATGATCAGGCCGAGGTTCGACATGTCGGCGCGGACGGCCGCGGCGACACCCGGGTACTGGACCTTGACGGCGACCTCGCGCCCGTCGTGCAGCTGGGCGCGGTAGACCTGGCCGATCGAGGCGGCGGCGATCGGCTCCTCGTCGAAGCGCGCGAAGACCTCCTCGAGCGAGTCGTCGAGCTCCTCCTCGATCACCTTGCGCATGTCCTTGAAGGCGACCTTCGGGGCGGCGTCGCGCAGCTTGGCGAGCTTCGCCTGGAACTCCTCGCGGTACTCCTCGGGGACGAGGCCGACATCGAGGAAGGACATCACCTGCCCGAGCTTCATCGCCGCGCCCTTCATCGAGCCGAGCGCGGTGACGATCTGCTCCGCGGCCTCGACGTGGCGCTTCTCCAGCGCCGCCTGGGCGCCCTCTCTGGAGCGCCCGACGTTGGCGGCGTGGGTCGCGGCCTGGCGCACCGCCTGCCCGGCGGCCAGTCTGCCGATCCGCGCCGTGCGGCCGACGCGGGAGGTGGGCATTCTGTCGCGCGCCATCCCCTTGAATCCTAGTGCCGCGGCCGGCAACGTTCGCCATGTCGGGCTTGCCCTCGCCGCGCCTGGCGGCGTCCTCGACCACTCGAAAGACCACCGGTCTTACTCGGGTCTGCGTCCTTGCCAGCCACAACGATGGCTACGCCGGACATGACGAACCTCACCGGCCGCGGCACTCGGCGGCGGCGCGACGGGGCGAGCTAGCCGCTGACCTCGACCCGCGAGCCGGGGACGATGTCGTCGCTGCCGTCGGGCCAGCGGACCCACGCCTTGTGGCCGCCGTCGTAGTCGTCGCCGAGCAGGATCAGCGTCGCCGGCTCGCCGAGCGCCGTGCACTGCTGCGTGCCCTCGGGGTCGAGGCCGCGCCAGACGCGCACGAATCTGTTCTGCTCCAGCTCGTGGCCGACCGTCGTGGGGTCGGTGTGGCCGGGATGGACCGGCGTGTCCGCGGGCAGCGTCAGCAGTCTCTCCATGATCGACGTCTTGATGTCGCCGTAGGTCGTGTGGCCGGGGCCGCGCACGCCGCCGACCGAGCCCTTGAAGAGCGTGTCGCCGGTGAAGACGATCTGCTCGTGGCCGTCGCTGACCAGCAGCGAGACCATCCCGGCGGTGTGGCCGGGAGTGTGGATCGGATCGATCCTCAGGCCGCCCACGGAGATCGCCTCGCCGGGCACGATCTCGCCGGTCGCCTGCGGCACCAGCTCGCGCTCCAGCGCGTGGATCAGCACCGGCGTGCCGGGGAAGCGCGCCAGCACCTCGTCGAGCTCGACGACGTGGTCGCCGTGGTGGTGGGTGAGGAGGACCGCGGTCAGCGTGAGGCGCTCGCGCTCGATCGTGTCGAGCAGCGGGGCCAGTCTCCCGCCGGCGTCGATCAGCACGGCCGACCCGTCGGGCCCGTCGCCGACCAGATAGGTGTTCGTGAGGAAGTCGTCGGACATCGTGCGCTCGAGGATCATGGCCTCCAGCTTAAACGGGACCGGCGGCCCGCCTCGGGAGACGGGCCGCCGGTGTCCGACGTGGGACCGCGGGCGCGCCACGCG
>JAEXXR010000123.1 GCA_023405705.1 Actinomycetes bacterium | reverse complement strand
TGAGAGCGACCTACTTCCCGTTCGCGGACAGCCGCTCGTTCCGCTCCTCCGGCGTCGTCGCGATCGAGTCGCTCGCGCCGCTGACGATCCGCGCCGACCGCAGCCGCGTCGCCGGCGGCGGCTCGGTCGCGCTGGCCGGCCGCGCCGGCGGGGCGCGGATCCCGCGCGGCGGGCTGCTCATCGCGCTCCAGGGCCATCAGGCCGGCTTCGGATGGCGCACGTTCCGCACCGTCCGCACGAACGCGGCCGGCCGGTGGAAGGCGAGTTACCGCTTCCGCTCGCGCGCGGGCCGCTTCGCCTTCCGCGCGGTCGTCCCGAGACAGCACGGGTACCCGTTCGCGGCGACGACGTCGGCCGCGGTGAGCGTGCGCGTCGGCTAGCGGCTCAGTGGAGCGTCAGCGCGTCGACTCGGCGCGCTGACGCTCGACGATCTGCTCGACGACGTCCTGGTCGAGCCGCGCGATGCTGGCGATCCGCTCGTTCGTGAGCCCCGCGCGCCAGGCGATCTCGATGCGGCGCTCGAGCGCCGCCATCGCGATGCGGACCGACTGGAGCGCCTCGACGTCGAACCGCACCGCCGGGCGCTCCCGGCCGCGGTGGTCGATCGCAGCCCCCGCCGCTCCGTAGAACTCGAGCGCGGAGTTGAACAGACCGCGCTCGACCAGTGACGAGACGCGCTCCTCGCCGGCGTCGGTCTCTCCCTGCTTGCTGACAACCTGCATCTGCATCCTCGCTGAAGCGGATGGACCGGTCTCCCATGCTGGCCCCGACGGCCGCTCGCCCCCTGGGGCGGCCGTGACGCTCGCACCGGTGCGCCCGTACCGTTGTTGTTGACGGTCCGGGAACGCTGGTATTCCCCATGTTTGCATCGTCCGGCTTACGACGCAAACGTCGTAAAACCGGTCGAACGGACCGGCGCGTCAGGTGCCCGCAGCGTCCGGATCGGCGGCGCCGGCGATCTGCTCGGCGCGCACGAACAGCTGGGAGCAGGGCATGTCGAGTCCGGCGACCAGCCGCAGCAGCGTGCGCGCGGTCGGGTTGCCGATCCCGGCCTCCAGCTCCCAGATCCGGCGCTGCGGGACGCCCGTGCGCAGCGAGACGGCCTCCTGCGTGAGGCTCAGCTCGTCACGGCGCTCTCTCAGCGCGACGCCGAGCGCGCGCAGCAAGGGGATGGCATCCGGCACCGCGCCACCCTCCGTTGCGGCAGGCGCTGCTTCAACGTCATTTACGTCGTGTGCCCGGCCGGCCGCGGTGTTCATCGACGCTGCGCGTTTTGCCGTCCACACCGGACCGTACTCTCCTGCACGAGATCTGTTCCTCGATCCGTGTCGACACGGGAGCCCCGATGTCCCTCTGCTTCATCGAGCCTCAGAATGCCATTCGCGTGATTGCCAACTCGGTCGGCCGAGAGGCTCGCCGTCAGCTGCTCGGCGAGGTCGTGCGCGCCTGGGTCGACGAGATTCCCGAGGCGGAGCTGGACTCCCACTACGCGAAGGCGGTCGGCGATCTCGACGAGCACGATCTCTCGATGCTGGCGGCGTGGCACGCCTCGCTGGAGGTCGGCCATCCGATCGCCAACAAGGAGTTCCTCGTCAAGGTCTTCCCGTCGCTGGGGGAGAACCGCCGCGAGGCGCTGAAGATCGCGGCCGGCTTCCGCGGCGAGGAGGCGTTCGACGCCGGCGTCACCGAGGAGCAGTCGCTCGAGATGGTGCTGCCGTTCCTCTCTGACGCCCGCTGCCGCGAGCTCGCGCGCGAGTGCGTCGAGCTGTACTGCTGGGACCGGCTCGGCTCCGAGAACTAGCCGGCCGCCGGCGCCGCCGCGCTGTCGGCCGAGGCGCCGTCGAGCAGCGCCTCCAACTCCGGGATCGCCTGCGCGTTGTCGCGGAAGTGGACGGCGCCCATCCCGAGCGCCCGCGCCGCCTCGCAGTTGATCTCCAGGTCGTCGAGGAAGACGGTCGCCGAGGCCGGGAGGCCGAGCCGCTCCAGCAGCAGCTCGTAGATCGCCGGATCGGGCTTGCGCATTCCGACGAAGGCGGAGTCGACGACCAGCTCGAAGACCTCGTCGACCGGCAGCATCGCTCGCCACAGCGGCTCCCATTCACGGACGTTGTTGGTGAGGATCGCCATCCGGTACCCGCGATCGCGCAGCGTGCGCAGGTAGCCGAACAGCTCCTCGTTGGGCTGGAGCGCGGCGAAGAACGCCTCGCCGAAGCCGTCGAGGTCGATCGTGCGGCCGAGCACGTCGGTCAGCGCCGCGTTCAGCTGCGCGACGAACTCGCGCTCGCTGAGGACGCCCTTCTCGAGCTCGAACAGCGGCTGCTCGCCGCCGTTGCGCTCGGCGGCGCGCGCCATCGCGCTCCCGAGCGCCTCCAGCGGTATGCCGTTGGCCTCCTGCAGCGCGGCGAAGGCGTGCATCAGCGGCGTCGTCAGGACGCCGCCGAAGTCGGAGACGACCGCTTCGAATCGTCTCATCTGCGACGCAGCAGGTCGTAGCGGCCGACGCCTCTGCGGCCCTCCATCCGCCAGGCGAAGAAGGCGCAGTCGAGCCGCAGCTCGCCGAGGTCGAAGGTCGTCCCGCAGACGGCCTCGCCGGCCGCGCGCAGCGGCGCGTGCTCGCCGTCGTGCTCGACCCACAGCTCGAGGCCGGCGCGCTGCTGGCGGCCGTCGCCGTCGAGCCCGGTGGAGAGGCGCGGGTCGCCGATCGCGGCGGTCTCCTCCGCGAACAGCGAGGCGTCGACCAGCTCGTCCTCGTGCCCGGCGGCGCCGCGCGGGCGGATCGCCGTGAGCGTGACGCCGCTGTCGTCGTCGAGCCAGACCGAGAGCGTGCGCGACAGCTCCAGCTGCTGCCAGTCGGGCGCGCCCCAGGTGTGGCCGCGCTGGCCGTGGCAGTCGATCGTCCAGCTGCGCTCGCCGACGGTGACTCTGCCGCGCACGCGGCAGAGCTGCTCGTAGCCCTCCAGGCCGGCGGCGCTGCCGGCCAGCTCGCCGCTGCCGACCTCGGCCGGCTCGCCGAGCGCCTCGAAGGTCAGCTGGAAGCCGCCGCCGTCGCCGTCGAAGGAGACCGACCAGCGTCTCAGCGGCTCGACGATCGTCGCGGCGGCGTCGCCGGCCGTGACCTCGGTCCAGTCGAGCCGCTGCTGCTCGACCGCGCCGGAGGAGGCGACCGAGACGATCTCGCCAGCGTGGAACAGCAGCACGATGCTGCTGGCGTGCGGCGGCTCGCCCGGGACGAGCCCGAGCCGGACGCTGCCGTAGAGGCCGGCCTCCGGGTCGCCGAAGGCGTAGGTGACTGCGTCGCCGAACCCCTCGCCTGCGGCGGGGCGGGGCGACTCGTGCTCAGGGCCGATCATCCGCGCAGCTGATGACCGCGGCCGTCGATGTCATGTGCGGTGGAGTCCACGTCGTAATCCTGCCGTGCACGACGGCGCGATGCTCCGCCGACCGCGGCGAAGGCCATCAGCGCACGGCCGCGGGCGCCGCTCAGCAGCGCCTTGCGGACGACGACGCGGGTCGGCGGCAGCAGCAGGAGCAGCCCGAAGACGTCGCCGATGAAGCCGGGGACGATCAGCAGGGAGGCGCCGAAGACGACGAGCGTGCCGTCGATCACCTCGCGCGCCGGCATCCGCCCGGCGTCGATCGCGCCGCGGAAGCGGCGCCAGGCGAGGCGGCCCTGCGAGCGCAGCAGCACGCCGCCGAGGATCGAGGAGAGGACGAGCAGCCCGATCGTCTGGAGCGCGCCGATCGCCTGAGCGACCTGGACGATCACGTACAGCTCGGCGAGCGGGACGAGGATCAGCAGCAGAAGCAGCGGCAGGACGAACATCGTGCCGGCAAGGCTACCCCAGCGACCTCACGGCTCCCTAAGGCGGTCAGCGGACGCGACCAAGCGTCACCGCATGCCAACCGCGCCCGTACGTTTCACCGTGACGGTCAACGGTGAGGAGACTCCGTGAGAGTCCACTTATCTTGGTTGCGCTGACCTTGCAGGTTTCGTTAGGTTCGCGCCCATCGTCGACTACGCAGAACATCCGCCCACGCTGCGCTGTTCGGGGGACGAGGACCGCGCGACGCAGGCTCGCCGGCGCCCCGCGCTCGCGCGGGCGATCAAGGCCCCGGCCGACGTCGTCGTCGACCTCACCGACCTCACGTGGGCAGACGCCTCGCTGATGCTGGACTTCGTGATGCTGGCGCGGCGGCTGCGCGCCGACGGCCGCGGCGTGTCGCTGTGCAACGCGCAGCCGCAGATCGTCGCGCTGATCGAGCTGGTCGGCCTCGACCGGCT
>JAEXXR010000046.1 GCA_023405705.1 Actinomycetes bacterium | reverse complement strand
ACCGTCGCGCGCCCGCGAACGGGCGCGGGCACCGCCTTGCTGCGGGTCCGCGTCGGCGCCGGGCTCGTCTCGCTGCCGGTCCTGCTCTCACCCTGACGAGCTGATCGTGCTCGCAGGAGCTGCTCCTGCCTGCAACTGCGCACCCGGCGATGCGTGCAGCCGGCGCGAGGGCGCTCGCGCCGCTCAGCGCAGCAGCATGCCGCCGTCGACGACCAGCTGAGACCCGGCGACGTAGCTGGCCAGGTCGGAGGCGAGGAAGAGGACGGCACGAGCGATCTCGTCGGCGTCGGCCATGCGGTGCAGCGGGATGCGCGCGAGCGACTGCTCCAGCGTCTCCCCCGCCACGCCCGCGGTGCCGGGCGTCGCGGTCGCTCCCGGCGCGACGGCGTTGACGGCGATGCCGTGCTCGGCCAGCTCCAGCGCGACGTTCTTCGTCAGGCCCCACAGACCGTGCTTGGAGGCGTCGTAGTGGGCCAGACCGGTCATCGACGGGTGCAGCGCGTCGATCGAGGTGACGTTGACGATCTTGCCGCCGCGCCCCTGGGCGATCATCTGGCGCGCCGCGCGCTGCATCGCCGTGAAGGCCCCGGTGAGGTTGATCCGCAGCACGCGCTCGAAGGTCGCGAGGTCCGTCTCCAGGAACGGGACGAAGGGATAGATCCCGGCGTTGTTGACGAGGATGTCGAGACCGCCGAAGCGGTCGACGGCAGTGCCGATCATCGCGTCGACGTCGCCGGCGTCGGCGACGTCGGCAGCGACCGCGAGGGCGCTGCCCGGGCGGGTTGCGTCGAGGTGCCTCGCTGCGGCGTCGGCGGCGTCGTCGACGTCTGCGAGGACGACCGCGGCGCCGGCCTCGTGGAGGCGGTTCGCGATCGCGAGGCCGATGCCCTTCGCGGCCCCGGTGACGACGGCGGTCCTGCCGCCGAGGTCGATCAGTCGCGCGAGGGCGATCTCTGGGGAGGCGGTCGGAGTGCTCATCGGCTGATCGTCGCGCCGTGGGCCGCCGGCGACGACCGTGCGAGCTGCGCGATCGGGTCCGTAGAAGCCCCGCATCGATGCCGGCGCGGGTCGATCAGCATGTCCGCGACGCGGACGACGCGTCCGGCACCGGCGTGCGGTCTGCCAGGTAGGGCGCGAGGTGACGGGCCGCGATCTTGTGGGCCGGCCACCACGGGCAGCGGGTCGAGGCGCTCGACGCGATGCTGCGCCCGCCGGTGATCGTCGCCTGCAGGTAGAGCGGCTGCTCGCCGGTCAGCAGGATCGCCCGCAGACGCGGCCGCGTCTCGGGACGCGGTCCGGCGCTGCGAGCGATCAGCGCTGCGACGAGGTCGGCGTGCTGGGCGGCGATGCCGCCCTGCTTGACGGGGAAGGTCGTCGCGTCGCCGATCGCGTACACGCCGTCGAGCCCGGGGACGCGATGGTGCTCGTCGGCGCGCACGAACCCGTCCGGGTCGGCCGGCACGCCCTCGATCGCCGGGCCGGCGAGCGCCGGCAGCGCGATCACCCGATCGGCGTCCACCCGCTCCCCGCCGGGGATCGTCCGCAGCCGGCGGCCGTCGAACGACTCGACGTAGGCGCTCGTCAGCGTCCGGACGCCGGCGCGATCGAGCAGCCGCGCCACGGCGTCGCTCCCCGCCCCCTGGAAGATCGCGAGCGGGGCGTCCTCGAGCGTCACGATCGTCAGCCCGACGCCGCCGCCGTCCCCGCGCGCGCCGGCGACGTGGCGGGCGGTCATCAACGCCAGCTCGTACAGCGGCAGCGACCACCCGGCGCCGGGCGGCACCACGAACGCGACGCTGTCCGCGAGGCCGGCGCGCAGCTCCCGCAGCACGCCCTGAACGCTGCCGGCGTCGTCGTCGGCGCGGTAGGTGAGCGCGCCCTCCAGCGTGGCGCGCTGACGGGCCCCGACCGCGATCACGAGGGCGTCGTAGGGGACGCGGTCGCCGCGACCGGTCACCGCATGGCACGTCTCGCCGTCGACCGCTCGCAGCGTGTCGGAGACCAGCCGCACGTCCTGCTCGGCGCAGATCCCGGCCAGCGGATAGCGGCGCGGGGGTGCGATCCCGAACGGCTCGAGGACGCTCAGCGGCCGGTAGACGAGCAGCTCGCCGGGCGCGATCAGGGTGATCTCGACGCCGGCGCCGCGCGGCGCGGCCCGCAGCGCCAGGACGGTCTCGAGCGCGGCGACGCCGCCGCCCGCGATCACGACCCGTCTCGGCGCCATGCCGCTCACCCGCCCTCGGCGGCTGCCGCGACGGCGGCCTCCTCCCCGGCGGCCGTCGCCGGCTCAGGTCGCGGGACCACGAGGACCGGGCACGGCGCGCTGCGCACGACGTGGGTGCTGACGCCGCCGAGCAGCACGCGGCGGATCGGCCCGTAGCCGCGCGAGCCGACGACCAGCAGGTCGAGGTCGAGGTCGACCTCGCCGAGCTCGACCTCCGCGCGCCCCTCGATCTCGCGTCGCTCGACGGGCATCCCCTCCGGCAGGGTCGCCGCAGCCGCAGCGAGCTGCGACCGCGCGACGTCGTGCAGGTCCCTGACGTAGCCGGTGAAGTCGAACGCGACCGGGAAGCCGGTCGCCAGCTCGACCACCCACACGAGCACGAGCGTCGCGCCCGCTCCCGCCGCCAGCCGCGCCGCCTCCTGCACCGCCGCGTCCGCCTCGCGCGTGCCGTCGAAGCCGACGCCGATCCGTCTCAGTCCGAGCCGGTTCTCGCGCGCAAGGCCCGGCGAGGCGACCGCGACCGCGCACGGCGCGCCGTGGAGCGTCCGGTCGGTGACGCTGCCCGGCCAGATCCGGCCGAACGGCGACCGATGGCTCGAGCCGACGACGATCACGTCGACGCCGTGCTCCTCCGCGAAGCGGTGCAGCCCGCGCGAGGGCGAGTTGGCGCAGAGCGTCCGCAGCGCGCCCCCGCCGAGCTCGGGCCAGCGCGCCGGGGCGCGGGCGAGGAC
>JAEXXR010000687.1 GCA_023405705.1 Actinomycetes bacterium | reverse complement strand
GGTCGCCGGAAGGCTGCGCCTGCGGCACGGCGCCGTCGCCGAGCTCTGCGTCGCCGACCTCGGCACCCACGACGGCGTTGCGAGGGCGGGCGACGAGCTGGCCGGCGCGATCGGCGGCGTCGACCTGCTGGTCAACAATGCCGGCACGACCGTGCGCGAGGACGCGCTGAGCCTCACGGCCGACGACTTCGACCGCGTGCTGGCGGTCAACCTGCGCGCCGCCTTCGTCGCCGCGCAGGCGGCGGCACGGCGGATGGTCGCGGCCGGCGACGGCGGCGCGATCGTCAACGTCGCCTCGCTCAGCGCCCGCTTCGGCATCCGCCGCGCGCCCGCGTACGCCGCCAGCAAGGGCGGGATCGTCCAGCTGACGCGTGCGCTGGCGCTGGAGTGGGGCGGTCACGGCATCCGCGTCAACGCGGTCGCGCCGGGCTACGTCGAGACGGAGCTGACGCGCCCGCTGATCGAGGACGAGCCGCGCCGGCGCAGGATCGACGAGCGGATCCCGCTCGGCCGCTGGGGCGTCCCGGAGGACGTCGGCGGCGCCGTCGCGCTGCTCTGCTCGCCGCTGGCCGGCTACGTCACCGGACAGGTCCTGTACGTCGACGGCGGATACACCACAGATGGATAGGCAACTGTATACTGTTGCCTCGTCGTCCGGATTGGAGGGATGAGTTGTCGCACGTCGCCATCGATGTCGAGCAGCGCCTGCGGGAGACCGTGCGGCCGGAGGCGGGCGAGATCCCGCTCTTCACCTACGCTGATCCCGACGTCTACAGACTGGAGCTGGAGCGGCTGTTCGGCAGAGTCTGGCTGTTCGTCGCGCACGAGTCCGAGCTGGAGGAGGAGGGCTCCTTCGTCGTCCGCCAGATGGGCGAGCAGTCGGTCATCGTCGCCCGCGGCGACGACGGGGAGATCCGCGTCTTCCTCAACGCCTGCCGCCACCGCGGCATGAAGCTGACCTGCGAGGACCGCGGCGTCGCCTCCTACTGGCGCTGCCCCTACCACGGCTTCACGTTCGCCAACCACGGCAACTTCATGGGCACGCCGTTCGAGCGCGCCGCCTACCCGCCAAACGGCCTCGACCGCGACCGGCTGAGACTGATCGAGGCGACCTGCGACAGCTACGCGGGCCTGATCTTCGCGACCTGGACGCCCGCGGGCGAGGGGCCGTCGCTGTCCGACTACCTCGGCGACATGCGCTGGTACCTCGACATCTTCGCCGGCCGCGCGAACATGGAGCTGGTCGGCGAGGCGCAGCGCTGGGTCGTGCCGTCGTCGTGGCGGCTGCCGGCGGAGAACTTCGCCTCCGACGCCTACCACACGGCCACCGCGCACGCCTTCCTCTCCAGACTCGGCCTCGTCAGAGGCGTCGACTTCGGCAAGGCCGGCTACCACGTCGACGCGGGCGGCGGCCACGGCCTCGGCATGGGCGTCCACGACGACGACCCGGGCTCCTACTTCCCCGCCGAGCTGGAGGCCGAGTACCGCTCGCGGCTCAGCGACGACCAGCTCGCGCTGCTGCACCGGATCAAGAACTTCCACGGCAACGTCTTCCCGAACCTGTCGTTCCTGATCCCGAACTTCATCCCGGTCAACGGCAGACTCGTGACCGGCATGATGCTGCGCGTCTGGCAGCCCGCCGGCCCGGACAAGATGCAGGCCTGGTCGTGGTTCCTGGTCGAGAAGGACGCGCCCGACTGGTGGAAGAGACTCGGGCGCAGAATGTACGTCCAGACCTTCAGCTCCGGCGGCATGTTCGACCAGGACGACACCGAGGTCTGGGAGCACCAGACGGCCGTCGCCGTCGCCGCCCGCTCGCGCAGCGACGAGGTGATCCTCGACTACACGATGGGGATGGACGCGACCCCGCTGAGCGACTTCCCCGGCCCCGGCACCGTCTACGACGGCAAGTTCAGCGAAGCCGCCGGGCGCAGCTACTACCGCGCGTGGCTCGACCTGCTGCTGGAGGAGGGGAGATGAGCTCCGGATCGATCTGGGTGCTGCCCGCCGAGGCGGTCTCGCCGGCCGCGCGGATGGCGGCCGAGGACTTCCTGATCGCCGAGGCCGCGCTGCTCGACGAGCGCCGCTTCGACGAGTGGATCCAGCTGTTCACCGAGGACCTCGAGTACATCGTCCCCGTGCGCACGATCCGCCGCAACGGCAACGGCTCCGACGTCGACTGGGAGAGCCGTCACTACGACGACGACTTCCCCTCGATGTCGCTGCGCGTGCGGCGGCTGTCGACCGACGTCGCCTGGTCGGAGGACCCGCCGTCGTTCACCCGCCGCGTGCTCGGCAACTTCCGCTACGCGCCCGGCCCCGGCGACACCGAGCTGACCGTCAAGACCAACCTGCTGCTGTTCCGCAGCCGCGGGACCGCCGGCGACCACGACCTGATCGCCGGCGAGCGCACCGACGTGCTGCGGCTCGTCGACGGCGCGCTGAAGATCGCCAAGCGCCACGTCGTCCTCGACCAGGCGATGCTCGGCACGAAGAACCTGGGAGTGTTCCTGTGAGAGTCACCGTCGACCTGACGAAGTGCAACGCCTACGCGAACTGCCTGATGGAGGCGCCCGAGGTGTTCGACCTGGACGGCGCCAGCGGCCTCGCCGTCGTCACGCAGGAGAACCCGCCGGAGGAGCTGCGCTCCAGAGTCGAGGCGGCCGCCCGCGTCTGCCCCGTGCAGGCGATCGCGATCGAGGGCTGAGACGGTGCCCGGCGCCGACAGCCACGACGCGCTCGCCGCGCTGCGCGGGGCGCCGGTGCTCGTC
>JAEXXR010000685.1 GCA_023405705.1 Actinomycetes bacterium | reverse complement strand
CGGTCCCGCTCCCCGTCGCCTGCCGCGCCGCCCACCGTCAGGCGTCCTTTCTGACCACCACGACGGCCGCGGCGGCGATCGCGAGCGCGATCCAGGCGCCGAACAGCAGCAGGCCGGGCAGCGGTCGCAGCATGTCGGGCTCGGGGTTGGCGGTCGTGAACGAGACCATCGCGTTGCTGGGCAGGTACGGGGCGATCTTCGGGACGAGCTGCCCGAGCGTCATCGGCAGCACGAGCAGTATCGCGAACAGCGCCGAGATCGCCCCGGCCGTCGAGCGCACGACGAAGCCGAGCGCGACGCCGAGCAGCGCGACGCCGGTCAGCACGACCGCGGTCCCCGCGACGACGCGCAGCACGCCCGGGTCCGACAGCGACTCCTGCCAGTGCTTCGACATGATCGCGTTGCCGGCGTAGTAGGAGGCGAAGCTGGCCGGCAGCGTCAGCACGAAGGTGCTCGCGCCGACGACCGCCAGCTTCGCCCACAGCACCGGCAGCCGGTCGGGGACGGCGGCGAAGGTCGCCCGCACCATCCCGGTCGTGTACTCGCCGGTGATCGCGATCACGCCGAGGACGCCGAGCGCGAGCAGCGCCATGTCGTCTCCGGCGAGCACGTAGTCGTGGATCTGCACGCCGGCGCGCTCGGCCGGCGTCATCGACGCCCAGCGCTCGTTGGCGGCGAGGCCGATCAGGACGGCGGTGCCGACGAGCGAGGCGAGCGCGAACAGCAGCGTCAGGACGGTCGAGCGGACCGTGCGCAGCTTGATCCACTCCGAGCGCGCGACGCGCCCCTGGGTGACGGCGATCGCGCTCATGCCGCCACCGCCTCGCCGGTCGCACCGCCCGCGCTCGCCGGGCCGCTGCCGCCGCCCCACCGCTTCAGCACCTTCGCGCGGGTGCGCGGGTGGATGTTCGCGCGCGTCACGTCGCCGTCGTAGTGCTCGACCAGGCGGTGGTCCATCACGCGCCGCCACAGCGGCGGGAACCACGCCAGCACGATCATCCCCGCGTAGCCCGTCGGCAGCTGCGGCGCGCCGTCCATGTGGCGCAGCGCCTGGTAGCGGCGCATCGGGTTGGCGTGGTGGTCGGAGTGGCGCTGGAGGTGGTAGAGCAGGACGTTGGAGGCGACGTTGTTGCTGTTCCAGCTGTGCTCGGGGCGGGTGCGCTCGTAGCGGCCGTCCTCTCGTCTCTGCCGCAGCAGTCCGTAGTGCTCGAGGTAGTTGACGACCTCCAGCAGCGAGAAGCCGATGACCGCCTGCACGAGCAGGTACGGCAGCACGACCCAGCCGAAGACGAGCGTCAGCGCGGCGAACAGGACGACGGTCATCAGCCACGCGTTCAGCACGTCGTTCTGCAGGCTGACGTGGCGCTTTCTGAGCCGGTCGAGGCGGACGCCCTCCAGCTCCCAGGCGGAGGTGACGCTGCCCTTGACGGTGCGCGGCAGGAACTCCCAGAACGACTCGCCGACGCGCGAGCTGGCCGGGTCCTCGGGCGTCGAGACGCGCACGTGGTGGCCGCGGTTGTGCTCGATGAAGAAGTGGCCGTAGGCGCTCTGCGCGAGCGCGATCTTCGACAGCCAGCGCTCGTTGCTGGCGCGCTTGTGGCCGAGCTCGTGCGCGGTGTTGATCGCGATCCCGGAGACGACGCCCATCGTCAGCGCCAGCCCGATCGAGTCGACGGTCGAGAGGCCGCCGTCGGCCCACAGCCAGCAGGCGAGCACGAGGCCGCCGTACTGCAGCGGGATGAAGGCGTAGGTGCACCAGCGGTAGTAGCGGTCCTGCTCCAGCCACTTGAGCACGCTGTCGGGCGGGTTGTCGGCGTCGACGCCGATCGCGAGGTCGAGCAGCGGGAAGAGGCCGAAGACGAGCAGCGGCCCGAGGAACCAGAAGAAGCCGATTCCGGTCACCTCGACCAGGCCCCACGCTATGAACGGCGCCAGCGGGACTATCAGCCCGAGCAGCCACGCATAGCGCTTGCCGTCCTTCCACGTCGCCGGCGACACCTCGACGCCGTCGTCGTGGTGGTGGTGATGGTGGTGGCCCTCGTCGCCGTGCGAGTCGTGGGCGTCCGCTACAGATGACATGACGGCGTCTCCTCCGGGATCGTCAACGCACCCTGCGTATGCGAGATTGACACGAAGGGGGGTTCGTGTCAACCAGGAGCCGGCGAGTGCTCGCAGGGACGGCCAGTTGCCGACGCCATCGCTCGACCGCGCCACTCGACCTCACCTTTGCTGCGGAGTGGCGACATCGCCGCCGATCCGCCGCACGGCACTACGCTTCTGCGCATGTCCCGCCTCACGCTGCGCGTGCGCGTCGCGCTCGCAGCGGCGCTCGCGATCGCGATCGCGGTGGCGCTGCTCGGCGCGGCGACGTTGACGCTCGTCGACCGCCAGCTGCAACGCTCGCTCGACGACGGCCTGCGCGACCGCGCCGTCGAGGTCGCGCGCCTCGCCGCCACCACGCCGAGACTGCTGACGGCGGCCGGCGTGCTGGAGGGGCGGGTCGGCACCAGCGCCGCCTACGTCCAGGTGATCGACGACCAGGGCCGGATCGTCGCCCGCTCCGGCGCGCTCGGCGGACGCGTGCTGCCGGCGGGGCGGGCGCTCGGGAGAGCGCTGAACGAGCGTGTCAGCGGCTTCGAGGACCTCCGCCTCGGCGACGAGCCGCTGCGCGTCTACGC
>JAEXXR010000682.1 GCA_023405705.1 Actinomycetes bacterium | reverse complement strand
CGCACGCCCTCCGGCGGGTCGAGCAGCGCGCGCCACGACGACGGGTCGCCGCCGAGCGCCGCGCGCTCGTAGAGGAAGCCGACGGTGCCGAAGGCGAGCGGGACCGAGAAGCGGTCGCCGGGGTCGTAGGCGGGGTCCCGCGCCCACTCGGCGAGGCCGGCGCGGCCGGGCAGCAGCGCGTCGTCGAGCGGCAGCAGCGCGCCCTGCGCCGCCAGCTTCGCGACGAGGTAGTCGGAGGGGCAGATCAGGTCGAACCGCTCGCCGGCCGCCAGCCGCGCCTCCAGCACGCCGTTGTCGACGATCGTGTGGTCGACCTCGATCGCGACGCCGATCCGCTCGCCGACCGCCGTCAGCGCCTCGCGCGCCGGCATCCCCGGCCACGACAGCAGGCGCAGCGGCGTCTCTCGCTCCTCCTCCGACACCGATGCCCGCACCGCTCCTCCCGCGATCAGCCCGCGACGCGCTCGTAGCGCGCGTACAGCTCTTCGACGGCCCGTCTGGCGGCGACGTGGCGCTCGGTCGATCTGGCGGAGACGTCCGGATCGGCCCACGCCGACGGATCGGCCAGCTCGTCCTCGAGCGCGCTCAGCGCCGCCTCGGCCTTCTCGATCTCCTTCTCCAGCTTCTGCGCCTCGCGCTGCTGGTTCTTGGAGCGGGCCGGCTGCTGCGGGAGCGCCTTCGGCGGCTTGCCCTTGCCGCCGCCGTTCTTCCCCGAGCCGGAGCCGGAGCCGTTCGACGCCGCGGCCTTCTTGCCGGAGCCCGCCGGTCTGCCGTTCTTCGCCGCCAGCTCGGCCGCTCTGCGCTCCTCGTGGACGCGCAGGTAGTCGGCCCAGCCGCCCTCGTAGGAGTTCAGTCTGCCGTCCTCGATCGCGACCGTGCGCGTGCCGACGGCGTCGAGCAGCGCGCGGTCGTGGGAGACGAGCAGCAGCGAGCCGTCGAACGCCTCCAGCGCGTCCTCCAGCGCCTCGCGGCTCTCGACGTCGAGATGGTTGGTCGGCTCGTCGAGGATCAGAACGTTCGCGCCCGAGCTGACGAGGATCGCCAGCGACAGCCGCTGGCGCTCGCCGCCGGAGAGGCCGTCGAGCGGCTTCTGCGCGTCCTCGCCGGAGAAGAGGAAGCGGCCGAGCAGCGCGCGCGCCTTGTTGGGCGTCAGTCTCGTCGCGCGCTGGCAGGCGTCGAGGACGCTGCCGCCGACGCCGAGGTTCTCGGCGTGCTGGGAGAGGTAGCCCAGTCTGATGTTGTGGCCGGTGCGGAGCTTGCCGGCCGGCAGCGGGCGCGCGCCGGCGAGCGTGTCGATCAGCGTCGTCTTGCCGGTGCCGTTGGGGCCGACGAGCGCGACGTGCTCGCCCCGCTCCAGCCACAGCTCGGCTCTCTCCAGCAGCACCTTGCCGGGGACCTCGATGCGGCCGTCCTCCAGCTCGAAGATGACGCGGCCCGCGCGGTCCGATCTCTGGAACTGGAACGTGAGGCCCTCGGAGTCGCGCGGGTCCCGCTCGATCCGCTCGATTCTCTCCAGCCGCTTCACGCGCGACTGCGCCTGTCTCGCCTTCGTCGCCTTCGCGCGGAAGCGCTCGACGAACTTCTCCAGGCGGGCGATCTCGGCCTGCTGCTTGTCGATCGCGCGGCCGAGCGCCAGCTCGCGCGCCGCCTGCTCCTGGCGCCACTTGTGCCACGGGCCGGCGAAGAAGCGCGAGCGGCCGCCCTCCAGCTCCAGCACGGCGGTGCCGACCGACTCCAGGAACCAGCGGTCGTGCGCGACCAGCACGATCGCGGCGTCCATCGTCACGAGGTACTGCTCCAGCCACTCCAGCGACTCGATGTCGAGGTGGTTGGTCGGCTCGTCGAGCAGCAGCAGGTCGGGGGCGCCGGCGAGCGCGCGGGCGAGCGAGCCGCGCGTCAGCTGGCCGCCGGAGAAGGTCGACAGCTCGCGGTCGAGGTCGGCGTCCTTGAAGCCGAGGCCGTGCAGCATCGACTGGGCGTTGTCGCGCCAGCGGTAGCCGCCGAAGTGCTCCAGCCGGGCCTGGGCGCGCGCGTAGGCGTTGAGCGTCGCCTCCTCGTAGTCGCCGTCGGCCATCCGCTGCTCCAGCCGTCTCAGCTCCTCCTCGACGGCGACGATCTCGGCGGCCCCCGAGAGCACGTACTCGCGCAGCGACATGTGCTGCTCGCGCGGCGGGCGCTGGTCGTGGAGCGCGATCTTCGCGCCCTTCTGCCAGCTCATCTCGCCGACGTCGATCGACGTCTGACCGGCGATCATCCGCAGCAGGGTGGTCTTGCCCGCGCCGTTGCGGCCGGACAGGGTCATGCGGTCTCTGCGCTCGAGCTTGAAGGAGACGCCGCGGACGAGCGGCGAGCCGGCGACGTCCTTTCCGACGTCGGATGAGATCACGACGGCCATGTCCGTCCATGGTAGGTGTCCGCGCGCGGACGAGCCGCCTCGTCGGGGCGGGGCGCTCACGTCCTGCCGTTCGTTATTGTTCGCCCCCTCATGCGGCACAAGACCACACGCCTGCTCACCACGCTCGTCGCGACGAGCCTCGTCCTGCTGATGAGCGCCCCGGTGGCGCTCGCGTCGATAGACCACGGCGGCGTCTCCGGCGAGGGGACCTACGGCGAGACGACCGACAGAGTCGTCACGAACTTCGGCTTCGCCGTGATCGCCTTCTTCCCGCTGCTGATCTTCGTGCTCAGCGTGCTCCAGTGGAAGCTCGACAAGCGCAGAGACGCGCGCAAGGCCGCCGTCAAGGCGCGCTCCAAGAACGGCGACTGGAAGGGCGGCTGGTAGCCAGCCCTCCCCCGCTCCGGCGGGACGCCTGAACGCAGCACCCGTGACGCCCCGGCCCGCCGGGGCGTTTCTCGTTCCCGGGATCCTCCGCGGGCGATTCCGTCCCCTCGGCCCGATTTGCGGGTATAGGGTTGGGCCGAGACCGTGGGAGGAGCGGAATGACCTACTTCGTGACCGGCGCGACCGGGTTCATCGGCCGACATCTCGTCGAGCGCCTGCTCGAACGCGACGGCGACGTGTACGTGCTGGTGCGCGCCGGCTCGGTGGAGGCGCTGGAGGCGCGCTGGGGCGAGGAGCCGCGCGTCAAGCCGGTCGTCGGCGACATCACGCAGCCGCTGCTCGGCCTCGGCGACAGAGAGGTCGAGGCGCTCAAGGGCAAGCAGGTCGACCACTTCTTCCACCTCGCCGCGATCTACGACATGACCGCCGAGGAGGAGGCCAACCGCGTCGCCAACGTCGAGGGGACGCGCAACGCCGTCGCGCTCGCCAACGCGATCGGCGCCGGCACCTTCCACCACGTCTCCTCGATAGCGGCCGCGGGCAGATTCAAGGGCCTCTTCCGCGAGGACATGTTCGACGAGGGGCAGAAGCTCGACCACCCCTACCACCGCACGAAGTTCGAGTCCGAGCGGATCGCGCGGACGCAGACGGCCGGCGCCTGGCGCGTCTACCGCCCGGCGATCGTCGTCGGCCACTCCCAGACGGGGGTGATGGACAAGATCGACGGCCCGTACTACTTCTTCAAGGCGATCCAGAAGCTGCGCAGCCTGCTGCCGCAGTGGTTCCCGCTCGTCGGCCCCGAGCTGGGCTACACGAACCTCGTGCCGGTCGACTACGTCGCCGCCGCGATGGACCACATCGCCCACCAGCCGGGCCTCGACGGCCAGGCCTTCCACCTCGCCGACCCGCGGCCGACGCGCTCGGGTGAGGCGATGAACGAGTTCGCGCGCGCCGCCCACGCGCCGCAGCTGGCGATGCGGATCGACCGCCGCCTGACCGCCGCGCTGCCGAAGGGCACGATCTCGATGCTGATGAAGCTGCCGGCCGCCAAGGGCGTGCGCAGAAGCTTCCTCGCCGACTACGGGATCCCGGACGAGATCGTCGACCACATCGCGCTGACCGCGCAGTTCGACACGCGCGACACCGAGCGGGCGCTGGAGGGCAGCGGGATCGAGGTGCCGCCGCTGTCGGCGTACGCGACGAAGCTGTGGGACTACTGGGAGCGCAACCTCGACCCCGACCTCTTCAGAGACCACTCGTTCGAGGGCGCCGTCAACGGCAAGACGGTGGTCATCACCGGCGCCTCCAGCGGCATCGGCCGCGCGGCGGCGCTGAAGATCGCCCGCGCCGGCGGCATCCCGCTGCTGGTCGCCCGCAGCGTCGACAAGCTCGAGGAGACCAAGCGCGAGATCGAGGCGCTCGGCGGGACGGCGTACGTCTACACCGCCGACCTCTCCGACACCGCCTCGATCGAGCAGCTGACCGAGCGGATCTTCGCCGACCACCCGGCCGTCGACGTGCTCGTCAACAACGCCGGCCGCTCGATCCGCCGCTCGATCGCGCTCAGCTACGACCGCTTCCACGACTTCGAGCGGACGATCCAGCTCAACTACCTCGGCACGGTCAAGCTCATCATCCAGCTGCTGCCGCACATGCGCGAGCGCAGAGGGGGCCACATCGTCAACGTCTCCTCGATCGGCGTGCAGACGAATCCGCCGCGCTTCTCCGCCTACGTCGCCTCGAAGGCCGCGCTCGACGCCTTCACGCGCGTCGTCGGCTCCGAGACGATCGGCGACAACGTCTCCTTCACGACGATCCACATGCCGCTCGTGCGCACCGCGATGATCGCGCCGACGAGAATCTACGACTCGTTCCCGACGATCTCGCCCGACGAGGCGGCCGACCTGATCTGCGAGGCGATCCGCTCCAAGCCGAAGCAGATCAACACGCGGCTGGGCACCTTCGGCGAGGTCGCCTACGCGCTCGCGCCGAGAGCGGTCGACCAGATCCTGCACATGGCCTACAAGGTCTTCCCCGACTCGGCGGCGGCGAAGGGGGCGGTCGACCCGGGCGAGCACGCCTCGACCGAGCAGGTCGCGCTCGCGCACCTGATGAAGGGCGTCCACTGGTAGGGCGCCAGGCCGGAGCGCCCTCTCCTGCGCGGGTGGGCGCGTCCGGTCGCGCGGGGTAGGACCGTCTCAGGATGGCGATGAAGCTCTACCGCGCGGCCTGGTCGACCAACTGCGAGCGCGTCGCGCTGGCGCTGGCGCACAAGGGCCTGGAGGTCGAGTCGGTCTGGATCGACTACGGCGACCGGTCGGTCGTCGAGCAGGTCAGCGGACAGGACCTGGTGCCGGTGCTCGACGACGGCGGCGCGATCGTCCACGACTCGCCGGCGATCCTCGCCTTCCTCGACGCCCGCCACCCGCAGGCGCCGCTCTACCCGGCCGAGCCGGCCCGCCGCGCCGAGCTGGAGTTCTTCGCCGACTGGTTCAACCACGTCTGGAAGCGGTGGCCGAACGCGATCGCGGAGGAGCGCGAGGGCCGCGTGCCCGAGGACGAGCGCACGATCCAGATCGCCGCCTACGAGCTGGAGAGCTCGCTCGACCGCTTCACCGCGCTGCTCGACGGCCGCGACTTCCTCTTCGGCGGCTTCTCCGCCGCCGACTGCATCGCCTACCCGTTCCTGAAGTACGCGCTCCACCGCGACCCGGCCGACGACGAGACCTTCCACGTCGTGCTCGACGAGTTCCAGACGCTGCGACCCCAGCACGCGCCGCTGGCGGCGTGGATCGAGCGGGTCGACGCGCTGCCGCGCGTGTGAGCGACCGCGCCTCGGG
>JAEXXR010000610.1 GCA_023405705.1 Actinomycetes bacterium | reverse complement strand
GTGGCCGTCCTCGCCGCGGCGGCGGGCGGCGAGTGCCGCGGTGCGGCCATGCGGCGAGCCCGGCCCCGCGCCGTCGGCGAGCTGCCACGGCGTCGGCTGCACCGAGCCGATCGTGAACGAGGTGCTGAGGTGCAGCGAGAAGCTGAAATGTATGCGTATGAAGAGGACCTTCACGCTCGCCTGCACCGAGACCTGGACCGCCAGCACGATCTCGATCGGCCGGTAGGACTCGACCGTCAGCGACGCCGAGACCGACGCGACGATCGCGACGCTGACGCTGACGACCTTGAAGTCGACGCTGCCGTAGACCTTCCCGACGATCGCGACCGTGCCGGCGACCTTGTAGTAGCGGTCGCTGGCGAGAGCGTGGTCGGAGGGCTCGAACCAGGCGACGACGCCCTGCAGCACGCCCTGGACGGTCAGCGACATGCCGGCCTTCAGCGGGCCGGCGCTTATCTCCTTGCCGACGCCGAGCGCGAGCGCGAGGCCGAAGTCGACGACCGGCCCGAAGGTGCCGTTGGAGATCGCCGGGACGAGCGAGGGGCCGGCGCCGTCGGCGGCCGTCAGGCGCCCGACGTAGAAGCCGCCGGCGCCGACGAACGGGAAGACCTGGACGCCGAAGCAGACCGTCCAGTCGTTGTCGTGCGGGAAGCCGAGGTCGATGTGGAAGCCGCCGTCGGTGTAGATGTCGAGCACGACGACCGGCAGCGTGATCGAGACCTCGCCGAACTCGAGGTGGCGCATCGCGTCCGGCAGTCTCAGCGCTATGTGGTAGACGCCGACGTCGGCGCTGACCTTGCGGTAGAGGATCTCGAAGTCGAGGCCGGCGAAGATCCCGGCCTTCTCGCCGGAGAGCGAGACCTCGAGGCCGTAGAGGACCGGGTCGTCGAAGACGAGGCCGAGCGTGACCGTCCCCATCACGGTGAATCTCGCGCCGAGCAGCCAGCCGGCCTTCGGGTCGAAGTGCAGCAGCTCCCACGGTCTCGGCGATCTCGCCGCCGGCACGATCACCTCGTGCAGGTCCTCCAGCACTCTCGCCATCGTCGTCGCTCTCGGGTCGGCGAGCACGAGGTGCTGGCCGACGCCGAGGTCCTGCAGGTCCAGCAGCGCGGCGCCGGCGCCGGGCGTCGCGGGCGGCGACTCGTTCAGCAGGTCCCACGACAGCGGTCTCTCCTCGGGGTACTGCTCGCCGAGGAAGGAGCCGGTCATGGCGATCTCGACGGTCGGCGAGCCGCCCTTGTGCAGGAAGGTAAGCGAGATCGTTCTGACGTCGACGATGCCGAGGTCGCTGTTGACGTCGTACTCGATCCCGACCGTCCGCTGCGTCAGGTTGAGCACGAGCGCGAGGTCGTCGAAGCGGATCTTGTTCAGCACGTCCCACGGCGCCGGCAGCGAGAAGTGCAGCGACGGGTCGACGAGGTCGACGAGGAAGACGACGACGTCGCCGAAGGTGACCCCGGTCAGCCGCGCCTTCGCGATCGCGTCGCCGTTGGCCGCTCTCGCGTAGGTCGCGGTCAGGCCGATTCTGTTGAATCTCAGCCGGAAGACGTAGCTGGTTCTGTCGCCGCTGCCGAACAGGTAGCCGAGCGACAGCTCCAGCTGGTCGGAGCCGAAGTGCGCTCTGAGGTCGCCGGAGACCTCGCCCGAGTAGAGGAACTGGCCTCTTCTGGCCGGCGCCGGGTCGGGGTGGCGCTCCAGTCTGACCCCGGCGCCCAGCTCCAGCTGGATGTCGCCGAGCTTCGGCGTCCACGAGGCGGCCGCGGCGAAGGCGTAGGAGCCGGCCGGCGTGACGTACTCCAGCGACAGCGTCTCGATCGTGATCGCCCCGGCGATCTCGTTCGGCACCGCGACGCCCATCGCCTTGTCGACCAGCGCGACGACGTCGACCGGCTGCTCCAGCTCGCCGCGCAGCGTCCAGGTCGCCTCGGGGTCGCGCTGGGCGCTGAGCCCGAGCTGGACCTCCTCCTCGAAGACGAGCGACGCGACGACGCCGCCCGACGGCACCAGCTGCCCGGAGGTCCAGTCGAGCAGCAGCGTCGCGACGAGCGATCTCAGCTCGAAGTGGCCCGGCACGATCTCCCACGGGTCGCCGGAGGTGACGACCAGCAGGATCTGCTGCATTCTGCCGGCGGTGAGGTCGGCGGTCAGCTGCAGCGTCGCGATCACGAAGTGGTGGTCGGCGATCTCGCGCGGCAGGAACGGCGTCAGGTCCTGGCCGCCCGCCAGGTGCGAGATGTCGTTGATGCTCGGCAGCTCGATCTCGTCGGACTCGACCTGCAGCATCCAGTGCGAGCCGGCGTCGGCGCGGGAGGCGCTGACGACGACCGCGACCTCCTTGATCGCGAACGTGCCGGTCACCGCGCCGAAGACGCCGACGCCGCCTCTCTCCAGCGTCGTCGTCAGCTCCAGCGACAGCCCGTCGAGCGCCAGCCACGGCGGGTTGCCGGGGATGACGGTCCAGCTCTCGTCGGTCGTCAGCGAGATCGACGCGCTCGTGATCGCCGGGCGCGACGGGTCGATCGTGACCGAGATCGAGACGAGCCGGAAGGCGCCGAGTCTCTCCATCCCGGCGGGAAGCTGCGCGGTCAGGTCGGCACCGCCGACGAGCGTCGTCAGCGCGCCCAGACCGGGCAGCGACAGGTTCGGCGCGGAGAAGAGCATGATCGGCCCGCCGAGCGGCAGCGTCACCGTCACGCCGAGCGGGATCTCCCGGCCGCCGCCCGCGTCGAGCCCGACGACGCCCGTGACGCTGCCCGTGACCGTCGCGCCCGGCCAGGTGACGTCGAGCGAGACCTGCACGCGCGTCAGCTCCAGCACCGACGGGATCAGCGTCCAGCGCAGCTCGGAGTCGACCGCGACCTGCAGCTCCGAGAGCGTCCAGCCGCCGCCCGCGACCGGCGCGAGCGTGATCGAGAAGGTGTCGATCCGCGCCTGCGCGACGTCCTTGAGCGCGTCCGGCAGCGCCTCCAGCAGCGACAGGCCGGGGATGAAGCCGAGCAGCTGCGAGAGCTGCACGCCCGCGTCCGGCACGACGAACAGCTCGACGTCGCCGAAGCCGAGCGGTATCCCGAAGCCGAGCGGGACGGCGCCGCCGCCGATCCGCGCCGTGCCCCACGCCTGGGCCTGCACGCCGAACGCCCAGTCGGGCGACGCCCCTTTCGCCGCGTCGCCGCCGAGCACGACCTGCGGGTCCTCGAGCGCGACGCGCGGGATGCCGCTGATCGGCAG
>JAEXXR010000576.1 GCA_023405705.1 Actinomycetes bacterium | reverse complement strand
CCGGGCCGGTGCGTCGGCGGCTCGGGCAGCGGCAGGCCGCGCGAGCTGCACGGCGCGACCGGGCAGGCGTCGCAGGCGGCGGCGCGGGCGGTGCAGACGGTGGCCCCGAGCTCCATCATCGCCTGGTTCCAGTCGGCGGCGCGGCCGTCGGGCAGCAGCGCGTCGGCGCGTGCGGCCAGCTCTCTCGCTCTGCGGAAGCGGCCGTCGATCCGTTCGATCACGCGCTTGACGTTCGTGTCGACCGCGGCGACCTGCTCGCCGAAGGCGAACGAGGCGACCGCAGCGGCGGTGTACGGGCCGATCCCCGGCAGCGCGCGCAGGCCCTCGGCGTCCGGCGGCCAGCCATGCTCGGCGACCGCCCGCGCGCAGGCCTGGAGCGCGAGCGCGCGGCGGTTGTAGCCGAGGCCGCTCCACAGCCGCAGCACGTCGGCGGTCGGCGCGCCGCCGAGCGCGACCTCGTCGGGGAAGCGTTCCAGGAACGCCTCGTAGTAGGGCACGACGCGGGCGACCTGCGTCTGCTGCAGCATCACCTCCGAGACGAGGATCCGATAGGGGTCGCGCGTCCGCCGCCACGGCAGGTCGCGGCGCACGGCGTCGTACCAGGAGAGGATCGCGTCGTGGTCGACCGGCACGGCGGGGACCGTAGCGCGCCGGCCGGCCGCCGGCAGCGCAGGCCACGCCCCGTCTGCTGGCCGGCCAGGCGCGATCTCCCGCCGACCGCTCAGGTCGCCGGGACCGTCGGCGCCTTCTTCTGCTCCGCCACCGCGATGTCGAAGTCGCGCCGCAGCGACTTGATCTCGTCGCGGAGCTTGGCGGCGTACTCGAACCGCAGCTCCTCGGCGGCGGCGAGCATCTCCTCCTCCAGCTCGACGATCGCCTTCTCCAGCTCGGCCGGCGTCGCCTGTCTGCCGTTGTCGAGCTTCGCGCGCCGTCTGCGGCCCTTCGGGACCTTCGACTCGGCCTGCAGGAACTCGGCGATGTCGGAGATGCCCTTGACGATCGACTCCGGCGTGATCCCGTGCTCTCTGTTGTAGGCGAGCTGGATCTCACGGCGGCGCTCGGTCTCGCCGAGCGCGGCTCTCATCGCCGCCGTCTCCTTGTCTGCGTACATCAGCACCGTGCCGCCGACGTTGCGGGCGGCGCGGCCGATCGTCTGGATCAGCGACGTCTCGCCGCGCAGGAAGCCTTCCTTGTCGGCGTCGAGGATCGCGACCAGCGAGACCTCGGGCAGGTCGAGCCCCTCGCGCAGGAGGTTGACGCCGACGAGCACGTCGTAGTCGCCGAGGCGCAGCTCGCGGATGATCTGGATCCGCTCGATCGTGTCGACCTCCGAGTGGAGGTAGCGGGCCTTGATCCCCATCTCGAGCAGGTAGCCGGTGAGGTCCTCCGACATTCTCTTCGTCAGCGTCGTCACGAGCGTGCGCTCGTCCCGCTCGATCCGGACCTTGATCTCGTTCATCAGGTCGTCGATCTGGTTTCTCGTCTCGCGCACGTCTATCTGCGGGTCGACGATGCCGGTCGGGCGGACGATCTGCTCGACGATCCGCTCCGAGTGGGTCCGCTCGTACTCGCCCGGCGTCGCCGAGACGAAGACGATTCTCGGGACGATCGAGAGGAACTCCTGGAATCTCTGGGGGCGGTTGTCGAGCGCGCTCGGCAGCCGGAAGCCGTAGTCGATCAGCGTCTGCTTGCGCGAGCGGTCGCCCTCGTACATCCCGCCGATCTGCGGCACCGTCTGGTGCGACTCGTCGATGAAGCAGACGAACTCCTCCGGGAAGAAGTCGAGCAGGCAGTAGGGCCGCTCGCCCGGTCTGCGCCCGTCGAAGATCCGCGAGTAGTTCTCGATGCCGGAGCAGAAGCCCATCTCCCGCAGCATCTCCATGTCGTACTGGGTCCGCTGCCGCAGGCGATGGGACTCCAGCAGCTTGCCCTCTCTCTCCAGCTGGGCGCAGCGCTCGTTCAGCTCGCGGCCGATCTCGGCGACGACGTCGGCGATCTCCTCGTCGTCGACGTTGTAGTGCGACGCCGGCCAGATCGCGACGTACTCCATCTCCTCCTCGATCAGCTCGCCGGTGAGCGGGTCGAAGTGCTGGACCTCCTCGATCTCGTCGCCGAAGAGCGTCGCGCGGTAGGCGGTCTCGGCATAGGCCGGGAAGACCTCCAGCGTCTCGCCGCGGACGCGGAAGTTGCCGCGCGCGAGAACGGTGTCGTTGCGCGTGTACTGGATCGAGACGAGCTTGCGCAGCACCTCGTCGCGGTCGACCATCTCCCCTCTTCTGAGGATCACCATCTTGCGGTCGTACTTCTCGGGCGAGCCGAGACCGTAGATGGAGGAGACGGAGGCGACGACGATCACGTCTCTGCGCGCGAACAGGCTGGCGGTGGCGGAGTGGCGCAGCCGCTCGATCTCGGCGTTGATCGCCGAGTCCTTCTCGATGTACAGGTCCCGGCTCGGGACGTACGCCTCCGGCTGGTAGTAGTCGTAGTAGGAGACGAAGTACTCGACCGAGTTGTCCGGGAAGTAGGTGCGGAACTCGTTGCAGAGCTGGGCCGCGAGCGTCTTGTTGTGCGCGATGATCAGCGCCGGGCGCTGGACGGCCTCGATCGTCGCGGCCATCGTCATCGTCTTGCCGGTGCCGGTGGCGCCCAGCAGCGTCATGTAGCGGTCGCCGCCCTCGATCCCCTCTGCGAGCGAGGCGATCGCCTTCGGCTGGTCCGCGGTCGGCGCGTAGGTGGAGTCGAGGCGGAAGGGCGGCATGATTCGACGATAGCGCGCCCGTCAGACGAACACGCGTTCGCCCCGGCTAGCGGACGCCCAGCTCGCCCGGGTAGGTCGCCGCGTAGTCGGCTCTCGCCTCGCGCACGCGGTCGACGTAGGCGCGCGTCTCGGGGAACGGGATGTCGTCCTCGCTGAAGCGCTCGCCGCGCGCCTGCGCCTCGTCGATCCACTGCTCGACGTTGCCGATGCCGCCGTTGTAGGCTGCCAGCGCGACCATCTCGTCGCCGTCGAAGTGGTCGAGCAGCCAGCGCAGGTACCAGCTGCCGTAGGCGATGTTGACCGCCGGGGTCGAGAGGTCCTCGATCGTGAAGGCGGTCCCGCCCGACTTCTCGGCGATGAACTGCGCCGTCTCCGGCATCAGCTGCATCAGGCCCAGCGCGCCGGCCGGCGAGGTCTGGTCGACGAACTTCGACTCCGCGTAGATGACGCCGGCGATCAGCGCCGGGTCGAGCCTCTTCGCGGCCGCCTGTCTGCGGATCTCCGCCTCGTGGTTGAGCGGCAGCGAGAGATCGCGCACCGCGCCTCTGAACAGCGGCGCGACGACGGCGATCGCCAGCGCGATCAGGCCCAGCCCGGCGACGAACAGGAAGGCCCGCCGGCGGCGCTGTGCGGCGCGGCGCCGAGCGGCGGCGCGCCGACGCGTCGTCTGGGCCGAAGCGGCGGGGCTCATCGCTTCAGCTTTGCAAGGACCTCCGACAGCTTCGCCTGGAGGTCGTCGATCGTGCCGTCGTTGACGACGACGTAGGTGGCGCGCGCCGCCTTCTCCTCCTGCGACAGCTGCCGGGACTCACGCTCGGCGACCGCGGCGTGCCCGCGGGCGCCGGCGCGCTCGGCACGCAGCTCCTCGGGCGCGACGATCACGAGCGTCGCGTCGAAGCCGGCCTCCATGCCCGCCTCGAACAGCAGCGGGACCTCGTTGACCGCCGCGGGCGGCGGCGGGTCGGCGGCCAGCACCTGCTCGCGCCACTGCGCGATGCGGGCGCCGACGCGCGGCCACAGCATCCCCTCCAGCCACGCCCGCTCCTCAGGCGTCGCGAAGGCATGGGCGGCGACGGCGGCGCGGTCGACCACGCCGCCGGGCGCCACCTCCTCGCCCCAGCGCGCGACGACGAGGTCGCGCACCTCGGGCGAGGCGTACAGCTCATGCACGACCGCGTCGGACGAGATCACGGCGACGCCGAGGCGCCGGAGCGCCTCGAGCGCCGTGGACTTCCCGGCGGCGATGCCACCGGTCAGTCCGACGAATGGGACGTGCGTGCGGGCGA
>JAEXXR010000560.1 GCA_023405705.1 Actinomycetes bacterium | reverse complement strand
GCCCTGGCCCGCCCGCGCAGCTCGCCGTGCCCGGCGGCAGCCGACCGCGGCGGCCCGCACCTGCGCGGCGACCCGCGCGACCGTCGCTACCCCAACTTCCGCTCCAGCCAGTCGAAGACGCGGGCGTCGCGGAGCGCGGCGCCCATCGGCTCGCAGTGGCGGTCGGCGCCCTCCTCGGCGGTGAATCTGACCAGCTCCCTCTCCCCTCTCAGCAGGTCGTAGAGCTGCTCGGACTGGCCGGGCCAGAACTGCTCGCCCTCCGGCGAGGTGATCAGCAGCGGCGTGGTGATCTGCGCGACCTCCTCGCCGAGTCTGTAGCGCAGCACCTGCTGGTAGAGGTCGTAGCGCGAGTCGCCCTCGATCGCGTACGGCTCGCCGCGGAACTCGAACATCGCGCGCGTGGCGGAGGAGAGCTTCTCGCCCCAGTGCAGGTCGCGGTCGAACTTCTCCTTCTTGCCCTCCGCCAGCTCCTTGCGCAGCGACTTCGGCAGCGGGTCGGTCCACGAGGTCGAGACGTCGACGACGCCGGGGTCGACGACCGCCGCGGCGAAGCGGTGCTCGAAGGCGAGCGCGCGCGGCACCCAGAAGCCGGCCTGGCTGATGCCGATCACGGCGACCCTGTCGGAGGCGACGTCGGCGCGCGCGAGCAGCGTGTCGAGCACGGGCGTGAGGACGGCCTCCCAGTCGGGTCGGAACGGGATCCCCTGGTCGAACAGCGTCGTCTGCTGGCCCGGCCCCTCGAAGGTCGTCCAGTGCCAGCCGCGCTCGGCAGCTGCGGCGCCGCCCTGCGCCCACATCTGCGCGCTGGCGCCGTCGCTGCCGTTGTTGAGCACGACCGTCGGGCGCGCCTCGCCGGGCGCGGCGTCCGGCGCCCGGAAGAACCAGCCGGGCAGCGTCGTGCCCTCGTACGGGATCGCGATCCGCTCGCCGCCCGAGAGGTCGACGATCCGCTCCCAGCAGGCGAGCTGGGTCCGGCGCAGCTCGTCGCGGCGGCCGGCGTGATGCTTGCTGTGGGCGATCGTGTAGAGCGCGGTCGCGTAGTAGGTCGCGGCCCGGCGCCAGTGGGCGAGCGCGGAGACGCGCGACCCGGCGGCCTCGGCCTCCGCGCGGACGCGGTCGGCGAGCGCGCTCCACTCGGTCACCCACGCGTCGGCGTCGCCGTTCTTGATGCGGCTCGCGGTCGCGACGACCTCGCCGGCGTCGGCGGTCTGCCGGTAGGCGCCTCCGAGCGCGATCTCGAAGCCGAACTGGAAGTCGTCGTCCTTGAACTGGCGGTGCACGCGGTCGCTCCTTGCGGTCGGCTGGGCTGGGTTGTGCTGGGCGATCGGCGACGATATCCGCCCGGCCGCACGATCGCGACCCGCGGCGCCCTGCAGCGACGAGCAGCGCCCGCAGCAGCCCGACGCCGACCGGCGCTCAGCCCGCGGCGGCCGGTCTCCACTCGACCGGTCCGGCGGTCGAGACGTGCGAGCCGAGCGAGCGGCCGAGCACGTCGCGCACCATCCCGGTCGCGACGATCAGCGCCGGCAGGTCGACGCCGGTCGCGATCCCCATCTCCTCGAGCATCGAGACGACGTCCTCGGTCGCGATGTTGCCCGTGGCGCCGGCAGGCACAGGGCAGCCGCCCAGCTCCCCGAAGCTCGACTCGAACGAGTCGACGCCGGCGTAGAGGGCGGCGAGCACGTTCGCGAGGCCCTGGCCGCGGGTGTTGTGGAAGTGGGCGGTCAGCTCGACCTCGTCGCCGAGCATGTCGCGCCAGTACGGGAAGAGGTCGCCGACCTGTCTCGGGTTGGCCATCCCGGTCGTGTCGCCGAAGCCGACCTCGTCGCAGCCGGCGTCGCGCAGCTCGCGCGCGATCTCGGCGACCTTCTCCGGCCGCACGTAGCCCTCGAACGGGCAGCCGAAGGAGGTCGCGATCACGCCCTCGCAGCGCAGGCCCGCCTCGCGGGCGCGCGCGAGCACCCGCCGCAGCCCGTCGAGCGACTCGGCGATCGAGCGGTTGACGTTGCGGCGGTTGTGGGTCTCCGACGCCGACAGGAAGACCGACACCTCGTGGAAGCGGTCGCGGTGCTCCAGCGCGCGGTCGAGGCCGCGCTCGTTCGGGATCAGGACGCTGAGCGAGACGCCGTCGGGGACGTCGATCGCCTCCAGCACGGAGGCGGCGTCGGCAAGCTGCGGGATCACGTCGGGACGGACGAAGCTCGTCACCTCGATCCGTCTGAAGCCGCTGCGGCCGAGCTGGTCGATCAGCCGCACCTTGTCGTAGGTGTCGATCGTCTCCGGCTCGTTCTGGAAGCCGTCGCGCGGCCCCACCTCGCGGATCCGCACCTGCTTCGGCAGCTCGGCCATGGTGCGAGTCTAGCCCCGGCGGACGTGCCCCGAACCCGTTCGTATACTCGCCGCCATGCCCTCCTCCGTCAGCATCGTCGGCGCGACCGGCGACCTCGGCTTCGGCTTCGCGCTGCGGCTCGCACAGGCCGGCGTCCCGGTCGTGATCGGCTCCCGCGACGGCGATCGCGCCGCGGAGGCCGCCGAGCGGGCCGTCGCGGCGGTCCCCGGCGCCGACGTGCGCGGCCTCGCCAACCCCGAGGCCGCGGCGGCGAGCGACCTGGTCGTGCTGAGCGTCCCCTTCGCCAGCCAGGCGCCGACGCTCAGATCGCTGAGAGAGGCGCTCAGAGCCGGCACGGTCCTGCTCGACGTGACGGTCCCGCTGGCGACGGCCGTCGGCGGCCGCCCGACGCGCGTGCTGACCGTCTGGCAGGGCTCGGCGGCGCAGCAGGCGCAGGAGCTGGTCCCGGAGGGCGTGACGGTCGTCTCCGGCCTGCACACGGTCGCCGCGAGACATCTCGCCGAACTCGACCACGCCCTCGACGAGGACACGCTGATCGCGGGCGACGACAGAGCCGCGAAGGCGCGCGTCGCCGAGCTGCTCGGCCGCATCCCGGGCCTGCGCCCGGTCGACGCCGGCCGGCTGGAGATGGCGCGCATCACCGAGCAGCTGACGGCGCTGACGATCGGCATCAACATCCGCCACAAGGCGACGGCCGGCCTGAAGGTGACGGGCCTGCCGAACGGCTCCGCATGGGGGTGAGACCGCTCGGCCTGCGGCCTCGGGTCTCGCGAGGACGCGCCGGAGGCTCCTTCTCGCAGGTGGGCGCATGACCGGCCGCCGCGGCCCCGTCGTCGCGCTCGCCGGCGGGACCGGCGGCGCGAAGCTCGCGGCCGGCCTGGCGGCGGTGCTGGACGATCCCGCCGAGCTGGTCGTGATCGCCAACACCGGCGACGACGTCGAGCAGTACGGCGCGCACGTCTCGCCCGACCCCGACCTCGTCGCCTTCTGGCTCGCCGACCGCATCGACGCGCGCGGCTGGGGCCTCGACGGCGACACCTTCCACGTGATGGACGGCCTGCGCGAGCTGGGCGTCGAGGTCTGGTTCAACCTCGGCGACCGCGACCTCGCGTACGGGATCGAGCGCGCCCGCCGGCTCGCCGCCGGCGACCGCCTGACCGACGCGATCGGCGACCTCGCCACCGCGCTCGGGATCCGCTCCCGCGTGCTGCCGATGAGCGACGACGCGGTCCGCACCGTCGTGCACACCCACGGCCGCGCCTGGCCGTTCCAGGAGTTCATGATCGTCGGCAGAGCGGCCGGCCCGGTCGACGGCCTGGAGTACCGCGGCGCCGAGGCGGCGCGGCCGACGCCGGAGGTGCTGGAGGCGATCGCGATCGCGCGCGCGATCGTGATCGGCCCCTCCAACCCGCTCCTGTCGATCGGCCCGATCCTCGCGCTGCCGGGGCTGCGCGAGGCGCTGCGCGCGAGCGCGGCCCCGGTCGTCGCCGTCAGCCCGATCGTCGCCGGCCAGGTCGTCAAGGGCCCGACGGCGGCGTTCATGGCGTTCGCGGGCCAGCCGCTGTCGGCCAGCGGGGTCGCCGCGCTGTACTGCGACGTGCTCGACGGGATCGTCGCCGACGAGCCGCTCGACCCGGCCGTGGCACCCGCCGGTGTCGCCGTCCGCCAGGCCGAGCTGCTGATGGCGGACGCGGCCGGACGGGCCGCTCTGGCCCGTGAGACGCTGGCGTTCGCGACCTCGCTCGGGGCCTCCCCGAGCGACCGCTGATCGTTCAGGCTGCCCGAAGGGTTACCGTTCCGGGCCGATGTCCACCTTTGCGATCCTGCCGGTGAAGCGATTCGAGGCGGCCAAGGGCCGTCTCGATCCCGGGCTGGCCGCCGGCCCGCGCCGCGCCCTCGCCGAAGCCATGTACGTCGACGTCCTGACCGCGCTGCGGCGCTCCAGAGGCGTCGACAGAACCCTCGTCCTGACCGCCGACCCCGGCGCGCAGCGGGTCGCGGAGGGGTACGACGCGATCCCGCTCGACGACCCCGCCGAGAGCGGCCAGAACAGGGCCGTGCTGCGCGGCGTCGCGCACGCGCGCGAGCTGGGCGCCAAGCGCGTCCTCTGCATCGCCGGCGACACGCCGATGGTCGACCCCGCCGAGCTCGACGCGCTGCTCGGCCGGCCGCGCACCGCCGACCGCTACGTCGTCGTCGTGCCCGACCGCCACGGCAGCGGCACGAACGCGCTGCTGCTGTCGCCGCCCGACGTGCTCGCCCCCAGCTACGGGGTCGACAGCGCCCACCGCCACCAGGTGCTGGCCGAGGAGGCCGGCGTCGCGGTCGAGATCGCCGAGGTCGCGTCGCTCGCGCTCGACGTCGACACCGCCGACGACCTGACGGCGCTGAGAGAGCTGATCGCCTCCCGCCGCGGCGGCGCCGCGCACACGCGCGGGATGCTGAACCAGCTGATGCGCACCAACGCCGAGCGCTGAGCGTTCCGCCGATGCTGTCCGTCGCCGCAGTCGAGGGGCTGCCGGAGATCGTCGCCGGCGCCGACCTCGGGACCCTGATCGCGGAGCGCCCGCCGGCCGGCCTCCGCGCCTTCGCAGACGGCGACGTGCTCGTGATCGCCCACAAGGCGGTCTCGAAGGCCGAGGGGCGCGTGCGGCGGCTCGACGAGGTCTCCCCCGGCGAGCGCGCCGTCGCGCTGGCCGCCGAGCACGGGAAGGACCCGCGCCACGTCCAGGTCGTGCTCGACGAGTCGCGCGAGCTGCTGCGGACCGAGCGCGGCGTGCTGATCTGCGTGACCCGCCACGGCTTCGTCTGCGCCAACGCCGGCGTCGACGCCTCCAACACGCCCGACGGCGGCACGGAGACGCTGATCCTGCTGCCGGAGGACCCCGACCGCTCCGCGCAGGCGCTGCGCCGGCGGCTGCGGGAGCTGACCGGCGCGCGGATCGGCGTCGTGATCACCGACTCGTTCGGCCGCGCCTGGCGCCACGGGCAGGTCGACGTCGCGATCGGCGTCGCCGGCGTCGCCCCGCTGGAGGACTGGCG
>JAEXXR010000546.1 GCA_023405705.1 Actinomycetes bacterium | reverse complement strand
CCCACTCACCGTGCTCGCGTCGCTGGCGAGCGCGGCCGCCCTCGCGCTGCTGCTGTACGGCCGCCGCGACGAGTTCGGCGCGGCGCTCTCCAGCGCGGCGCTCTGGGTGATCGCCAGCGCGGTCGTGCTGCACGTAGGCGGACTGCTCGCCCGCACCGAGGCGTGGCACCGCACGATCGACGCCGCCGGTGGGAGGGTCCCGCGCCGCGTGCTGTACCGCGCCTCCAGCATGCAGGTGCTCGGCAGCGTCGCCAATCCGCACCTCGGGGTCGCCGCCCGCATCGCCGCGCTGCGCCGCTCCTCGCCGGAGATCAGCCCGCAGGTGCCGACACTGCTCGCCGCCGAGGCGCCGATCCTCGCAGTCGAGGCGGCGCTCGCCGCGCTGACCTCCTTCACGCTGATCGGCCCGCTCGGACTGCCGTGGTGGCTGCCGCTGCTCTGCATCGCCGCCATCGCCGCCCTCAGCGTCGGCATGCGCAGCCTCGCGCTCGCCAAAGGACGCGAGCTGTGGAGAGGACTCGCGATCGTCCGCACCACCCGCGGCGGAACCCTGCTCGTCGCGTTCGTGCTGCTTGCCGTCTTCGCGCAGATCGCACGCAACTGGCTGCTGCTCAACGCCGTCGGCGTCGACGCCTCGCTCTTCGACGCGATCGCGGTCCTGATCGCCGTCGTCACGCTCGGCCAGCTCCCGATCGGACCGAGCGTCGGCGCGGCCGCAGCAGTCCTCATCCTCGGCCACGACGGCATCGCCGCAACCGCCGCCGCCGGCATCCTCCTCACCGCAACCGGCACCGCCGCCGGCCTCGCCTTCGCCGCCTGGGCCGGACTCGACCACCTCGGCACCCGCCTCCGGCACCGAATCCGCGAACCGACGGCACCACCGGCGAACCCCGCCCCACCGCCCACGCCGCAGCGCGTGATCGCCGGACTGCGACGAGCAGCGTCCCGCACGCCGAACGGCCCGCTGCCGCCGCCCGCAACAGCTCCGTCCAGAACGACAAAACCCCTGCGTTAGCAGGGGTTTTGTGTAATCGGGGCGCCGAGATTTGAATGCCTCCAGATAGGTGCTGTAAGCGTCTTTTGCCTGCTAATAGCTCGTTTGAGGTTCTACGAAATGAGCTGAGATCTGCGCGTGTCGGAACCTCAAATGGCACCTTAGGCCATGCTCACCGTACTGGCACCCGCGATAGCCCTTCCTGTAGCCTGCGCTTCTCCGGGCAGGTACGCTCCGGGATCTGTCTCAGCGTCGACCTCCTCATATGCAAGGCGTGCTCTCTATGCCCAGGGTCTGCCGATCAGCGGAGGCGCGTTGACGGTACGAATTCAATACATGGGCACAAAGCAAGACATCGCCGCGGACGTTGCGGAGGTGGTTAGCAGCTTGCGTCCGGACCGGCCGCTGCTCGACCTCTTCTGCGGGATGTGCTCCGTCGCCGGCGCCGTGAGTCCAAGCGACCGGCCTGTGTGGGGCAATGACGTCCAAGAGTATGCCGCTCACGCCGCGCGCTGCATGATCACTTCGACCGGTGATCCTCCCAACGCACAGCAAACCGTCGCGCTACTGCTGCAATCAGCGAGCCGCAATGAGGCTGCCCTGATGGAGCGATTCGCCCGCGCACTCGAAATCGAACGCGATGTACTCGATTCCCCATCAGTCGAGGCCTATCGAACAGCCTATGGCGCGTGGCGTCACGCTGCCAACGACGCAACAATCGCAGAAGAGGTCGCACTGCTCGCCCAGCACCGCCGAGCAGCGCCGTATCGCCTCGCAACGTTGACATTCGCCTGGGGCTACTTCGGGCTCACTCAAGCCATCGCCATCGACAGCCTCCGCTATGCGATCGAGCGGGAGCGCCACGCCGGCAACCTCGACAGAGACGAGAAAGAATGGGCGCTGCTCGCGCTGTTGCAAGCCGCAAGCCGCCTCGCGACCGGACCGGGGCACACTGCGCAATACCTCGCCGCCAGCACCTCCACAAGCTTGGAACGCGTCGTTCGACAACGCCGGCGCAATATCTACAGACAGTTCGAGATTGAATTAGGCCTGTTGAGACCGTTCGGGTCTCGCGAGTGGCGTAGTCGAAATCGCGTGTTTTCGTGCGATGCTCTCGCTATCTGGAGCCAACTCACAGCGCAGCGGTTTCGCGATGCAGTTATCTATGCCGACCCGCCCTACAGCAAGAACCAGTACTCGCGGTTCTATCATGTCCTCGAAACGCTCCAGCGGTACGACTATCCGTCTGCGCATGGTCGCGGCCGGTATCGCCCGGACCGATTTTCGACGGGCTTCTCCAGCCGAGCACGCGTCGCATCATCGTTCGATCGCTTGTGCGAAGGCGCTTCGGCGCTGAACTGCGCGCTGGTGTTGAGCTACCCAGACAACGGCCTGCTGCTTCGCTACGAGAAGGGCAATCTCAAGGAGATCCTCTCCCGTCACTTCTCGAGAGTCGACCTTGCCCTGGAGGTCCCCGCCAGACACTCGACGCTGGGCGCGCGGCACGGCCAGCGAAATAACCCGGTCAACGAGATGGTGTTCGTCGCCGAGCCGTAGGGCCGCCAGGTTGTCGAGACCCGAGGCCAGCACCATATGTGCAGCAAAATGCGCCGAACCGGCGCAGATCGTCCGTGCCGAACGGAATACTGGTGTCGTGGAACTCTCAGGTGCGACGCCGCCGGCCCCACCCATTCGCTTCGCGGTGCTCAGCGACGTCCACGCAGTGTCCGCGCGAACCCACAAGGAGGAGAGCCGCGCCCGGCAGCAGACAGAGTCTGACCCCAAGCGCAACCCACTGGCCGCAGTCAAGAGACTGATCCAAGATGAAGGCCTGAGAGCCGACGCAGTCCTCTGCCCAGGTGACCTCACCAACCGCATGGAACCGGCGGGCCTTGAGTACGCGTGGCGCCAAGTCGACGAGATCGCAACGCTCCTGGGCGCACAACACGTGATCGCGACCGCCGGGAATCACGACGTCCTGCGATATGAGGATCTCCCGGCAAACGCAGAGGAGATGACTTGGGCGCGCGACCTGCAGACGCTGACGCCGGTATTTCCCAGCCGCGAGACTAACCAAGCAGCGGAGTACTTCGGCGAGGACTTCACGATCATAGACGAAACCTCATGGCGGGTCGTTGCGTTGAACTCTTGCGCGCGCCACGACCAGAGGGGACAATACGCACACGGCAGCGTCGACGATCAAACTCTCGACAACATGGTCACTGCCGTCGGCACTGACCAGCGTCCGATCAACATACTGCTGTGTCATCACCATCCCGTGGTTTGGACGCATCTCGATCGACGTGATACGAGCTTCATGGATGGCGGCGAAAAGCTGCTCCGCACGCTCGAAGAGCACCATTCGGACTGGCTCTTCTTGCACGGCCATCGACACGTTCCGGCCCTCGGCTATGCGGGCGAAACCGGATCACAGACCGTTCGCTTTAGCGCTGGCAGCCTCGGGGTGTTCTTGGAAAGCGAAGGGCGCGGTCACGTTCGGAACCAGTTCTACATGCTGGACTTCGACGTTCACCAGATGCAAGCGTTGGGGCTTACGAACGCTGGCCGGTTTCGTGCTTGGGACTTCAACTACAACAGCGGCATGGTCGAAGCGGATCCCGACGAGGACTTACCGGGGCGCGGGGGGTTCGGATTTCGGCGTACAAGCGACGAACTGGCCGCGCTGTGCGAGCGCACCGCCACCGCCTTGGGTAAACGATGGGTTCGGTGGGAAGAGTTGTGCGAGGCCGACGCACGTTGGCTCTACGTCGCCCCGCGGGATCTTCAAGCGCTGCGACGTACCCTTTCAACGAAGTACAGGGCGAAGCTCACACCGAGAGAAGCGCGCCATCGCATCACGAAAGTGACGCTGCCATGATCGACCCGACTCAGGGACCTTATAGCCACTTCAACGCGCGCCGGGCGACACCAGCGCAGGTAGCTAGAGACTTTGTCCCCCCTGATTCCTACTGGGCGCTCACAAGAACGGTGGATCCACAACTTCTGATTGGTCCGCGCGGCATTGGCAAGACCACGCTGCTCAAGATGCTGCTCCCCGAGGCCATTGATGCATGGAGAGAGGAGCAAGATGTCAAGAGAGCGCGCACCTTGATCCAGTTCACCGGTGTCTTCGTTGCTGCAGACAAGATGTGGGCCGGCCAGGTCGAGCAACTCGGGGCCGCGATTCCTCCCGCGCATCGAGCCCGGTTCGGTGCGGCAGCTTTCGCATATATGGCCCTGGACGCCTTTGCCAACACTGCCGCCTACCGAATCCGTGGATCGGACGACGGGTTCTTGGCCGTCAGACTTTCCTCTGCCCAAGAGGAGAAGATCGCGCGAAACGTCGCGTCCGCCTGGCATGCGCATCCAGCAAGCGCCTCGCTCGGGGACCTTGTGGATGAAGCGCGCGCCAACCTTTCTAAGGTCGGCCAACTCATGCAGGATGCAGCTACACCCGGATTGTCCGATGACGAATTGGACGACATCCGCAGGAACAGGGTGCTTTCCGTCGACTTCTTTACCGCTTCAACCCACTTCCTTGACGCATTCAACCGGGCAGCGGGTGATCGCCTCGCCCCTTGGGTTCTGCTCATCGACGAGTTCGAGTTCCTGCCTCCATGGACGCGAGTTCAGCTCGGCAGCGCGTTCCAGGGACGCGATCCCCGACTCAGCTACAAACTCTCTATCGCTCCCTACACCGGTTTAGAGCCGTTTGCGGGGACCCAGCTCAATGACTGGCTTCAGGTGCCGCTTGCGCCGTCTCAGCGCGAACAAGAGGATCCATTCACCCACAAGCTCCTCTCTCGGCAGTTGGGAGATCGGGACCCTATGGACGTTCTTGGCCGCGGGGGATTCGAACCCCGTGAAAACGACAGCTATGGACCAAGGAGCCAAAATGCCGCTGATGTTCGTGAACTCGCGAGAGTAGACCCCGGGTTTCGGAGCTGGGCCGCCAGACGGCAAGCCGGACCGTCCTCGGCAAAGAGGATGAAGAGCGCGAGAAACTATGATTCGTATCGCAAGGTAATGTCGGTCGTTCGCCTCAAACTCGAATACCACAAGCAAGGATCTGACGAGGCGACATCCGGACGTTCGCGCCATCGAGTTCCCGAGATCTACGCGGGTGTTGAGAACATTTACGCGATGACTGAGGGGAATCCACGTTGGATCAAGGCAATGGCGTTTGCTCTGCTGGACGAAGCCGATAGAGAACGCATCAGCATTCGGGCCGATGAGCAAGCACGAGCGATTGACAGAGTGTCGTGGCAGCTCTACAACAATCTCAAAGCTGTCCCGATCGAACGTCGGACAACCAGGCCGCTGGACGTCTCCGCCGACTCCGGTGCCCCCGCCTTCGGTGAGTACGCCAATCTCACGCCGTTCACGCTCGTTACCACTCTTGGGGACTATCTCGAGGCGAGAATGCAGGGAACAAAATTCTCAGCCGATCAACCTGGAATTTTCGTACTCGACGACGATGACCCGTGGCTCGAAGACTTGCTGAACTCGCTCATCTTCTTAGGTGCGGTCATCGTAGAATCGGGCGATAGCCAAGATAGCCGAGACGGAATACGCTTGGCACACATGTGGGCGCCTATTTTCCGCATCCTTCCTCGGAAGGGGCGGAATCGATCACTTCGTCGAGCGCTCAGACCAATCCGCACGGTCCCCTCACGACGGAACCAATCGTCTCGTCCGATCACGGGACAGACCTCCATGGACATTGAGTGAGTAGTAGACAGTGGCACCTCTCGTAAGCAACCGGCACCGACGAATTACCATCACATCTTGGTCACCACGACGACTGGCTGAGCTTGACAGGGATGTAACCTTCTACCACGGATTTCTTGCCTCAGTCGGATATGAGCCGCGATCGCGGGAGATCGCCGCTCATCTCGGACGCATCCCTAACTCGATCGCTTTCGAATTTCCCGACCAGCGGAATGATTGCTATTTCGAATCTTTAAAGTGGTTCGTGGCGGCCGGGTTTGAGGTATCCCAGGACTGGGATAATTCGTTTATCCTGGCAGTCAGACGCTGGATCGAGAAGATCGTTGCCGATGATGGAACACGAGTTGCTATCGATATCAGCAGCATGTCTCGTCCGCGGATTGCGGCGATCGTTCAACTCTTGTCGCAAATGGTAGGCGACTTCGAGCTTGTCGTTGACTTCCTGTATGCCCCAGCAGAGTTCAAACCGCCGGGTGACCTTCCGGCCGGTGTGCTGTCACTGGCTCCGGTATCGCCGTACTTTGCAGGCGTCATCCAGACCCGATCGGCTCCGCAGCCATTAGTCGGTTTAGGATACGAGCCTTTCAAGGCAGCGGGCGCCCTGGAAAGCCTGGAAGTACGCCAGCCTATTCTTTACATTCCCGAGGGGTTTGATCCGCGTTTCAGGCCCGCAGTGTTGCAGGCAAACGATGGGCTGATCCACAGTCACGAGCGGCCAGAGATCGTCGACTTCCTCGTGAGCGAGCCCTTTGAACTGTATGCGTTGCTCGAGGGGCAGCTTCGTGGCCTGCTCAGCAACGGCGATGTGCCGGCCGTGATTCCTCTCGGCCCGAAGATCTTCGCTCTTTGTGCGTGCCTCGCCGCCGCTTCCCATCATCCCCACGTACAGGTCTGGCGAGCCTCGTTCGAGCATCGAGAGCCTACGACTCCTCATAGAGCCGACGGGTGGGTCTGCGGTCTCAGCGTTGCCCGAGGTCCCGTTGAGTTCTACAACGAGGCCGACCGGGCCGACAAGGCGGCTTCGAAGATCAGCTGACCTTTGCCAGGTGAGTCCGCTCTGCCAGGTCCACCGCAACTTCAGCGACTCGGCTAGCGCCCTCCTGGAAGAGAACCAGTTCTTCTACTGGCGTACGGCCACTGAAACGCTCATCGGGAGTGCAGAGGAACCTGCGCACCTGCAGCGATCCTCCTCCTGACATGAACAGGCCGTCCAGCGCTCCCGCCAACAGACGCCAATCGACGTCGCCATGACGACTCTCGGCCTGCTCGACGACGTACTGGGGAACTCCACCAACGACGACCGCGACCCGTGCAGAATCGGCGAAATCGCAAGCCTTAAGGCAGGCGGCGTTGACAGAGCGAGGCATCATCGAGCTTTCGGTCTAGTAGCCAGCAGAGCCGTAGCACCCTACCGGTAAGCAGCTCGCGTTGTCGCCAGCTCTTACGATCAAGGTACCAGGCCGGACTAGGCGCTTCGACCCAAATTCTCGCATTGAGGCGGGCCAGTTCGCGCCAACTCAAGCTCCGTTCGGGCACGGAAGGTCGGAGTTTCGCACAATCGCCTCGCACACGGCTCTGCGTTGACGCGTGCCGTCAGCGCGAACTCTGCGCGACGAGTTCGTCGCTGAAACGCCGTGTTGCGGCCATGGTCATCCTCCGACGACAGCCAGGTGGGGGCGGGTCGTGTCGGGCTCGGGTTCGCGGGGGTTGAAGGCGGCCGTGACCATCTCGCCTTCGTGGGGGCTCGGGGCGTAGTCGGCGTAGCGCTGGGTCGTGGTGAGGTCGCGGTGGCCCATCCACTCCTGGAGCGTCCGCATCGGCACGCCGGCCGCCGCCATGTGAGTGCCGAAGGTGTGGCGCATGTCGTGGAAGCGGTGCGACTCGTCGATGCCGCCGTTCTTGAGCGCGATCTTGAACCGGCGGGCGATGTTGGCCTTCGGGATCACGCCGCCGTGCTCGGGGTGGGCGAAGACGAGGTCGTCGGGGCGGCGGTAGCGCGAGCGCGACTGCAGGACGCGCAGTGCGTTGGCCAGCTGCGGCGTCATCGGCACCGACCGCGTCGAGCGGCGCGTCTTGGGCGTGCCGAACTCGCCGCAGGTGAAGTTGCGGCGGATGCGGATGCGGCCGGCGTTCCAATCGACGTCTCTCCACCGCAGCGCGACCAGCTCGCCCTTGCGCATCCCGGTCATGACGGCCGCCATGAACATCGGCCGGTCGATGTGCTCGAACATCCCCGGATGGACGTTGTCCAGCATCAAGTCGATCTCCTCGAGCGTGAGGAAGCGGACCTCCTGCGGCTCGGGGACGGCCGGCAGGTCGATGCCCTCGCAGGGGTTGCTGAAGGCGTATCTGCGGTGCGGGGCCTTGGCGAAGTTGAACAGCGCCGCGAGCGTGCCGAGGATGTCGCGGACGGTCTTGGGCGCGAGTCCTCTGCGCTCGAGTGCGCCCATCAGCGCGATCACGTCGTCGGCTTCGATCGTGTCGAGGGGGCGCTCGCGGAAGAACTTCGCGAGGTGGACGCGGGTATCGCTCTCTATGCCGATCAGGGTGCCGGTCTTGCGTCCGCGGCGTCGGGCGTTCTCGACGTAGAGCTTGCTGAGGTCGGCGATCGTCATGCGGTCCTCGACGACCGGCTTGACCTCGGTCTCGTAGATCATCCGGCGCAGCTTCTCGTCGGCCTGCATCTCGGTCAGGCCGGTACGCTCGCCGCGTCGGCGGACGGGGCCGATGCGGCGCTTGAGGCGCCGGCCGCCCGCGTACCAGGAGCCGTAGTAGGTCTGCTCGCCGGTCGCGAGCGTCGTGCGCACGAGCAGCCGGCCGGTTCTGTGGCGGCGGCGGGCGCCTTCGACTGGTCTCTCTATCCAACCTGCTCTCTGCTTCTTGCGTGCCATGGGACTGGCCTCCTCTGGTCTGGAGGCCGGAGCTCCGGCGGCTACACCCCGGCGCCGGGTTGGCGCGGGGTGTAGCGTCGGGGGCGTGTCGGACCTTGCTCCGGCGCCGGGCCCCCGGCCGTTGCAGCGGCGCGGGGGCCATCTTGTGGTGTGTCGCGCGCGACGCTAGGTGGACCGGTCAGCCGGGACTAGGGCGGCTGCCAGGGCCGCGACGTCTGGAGGCGCGCCAACGTCGCAGCTCTGTTGCCTCGAAGCGCACGTAGCGGCCGAGCCGCACGTGCGGGATGCGGCGGGCGCGGGCCTCGGCGAGCACCCAGGTCTTCGGCACGCCGAGCAGCCGGGCGGCCTCGGCGGCGTCGATCAGGGGTTCCGGATCGTCGGCCGGCGGCCGGATCGGATGCGGTCGCTCGTCGGTCATGCCCGCAGCCAGTCGGTCGGTTCTTTGGGCGCCTCGGGCCGGTGGAAGATCTCGGCGAACGGCCCCTGGTCGCGGAGGTCGTTGAGCAGGCAGCAGGTCACCTTGACCTGCTGCGTCGCGGTCAGCTGGCGGTCGGCGGCGCAGAGGTCGAGCACGATCCGGCGGCGCCGTTGAAGCCGGTCGCGGGTGTCGCCGGCGAGGACGAGCAGGACGCCAGGGAAGACGGTGTAGCGGTGGGTCCAGAGCGCTCTGGCGTCGCCTCTGGCGGTCGGTCTGCCGGCGTAGCGGTAGAGACGGGCGTAGCGGGCGAGCTTGTCGGCGAGAGTGTCGACGGGCATCGTGGCCCGGTCGAGTTCGATGAAGCGATAGTGGAAGCGAATCGCCTCGTCGTCGTTGTGCTGGTAGGTGAGCAGCGCGTCCGCGATCAGCTGCTCGGAGGCGTGCTGTCCGGGCGGCGGGCCGAGAGGATGGGCGATCTCGTGGCGCCAGCTCTGCGGACCGCAGTCGTCGCCCCGCTGGCGGGCGGCGCGAACGAACGCGAGCCCGACGTCGTTGACGGCGACGGTGTGGTGGCGCAGCGGGCCGGCGGCCTGCTCGGGCGAGATCAACTTGTGGCGTGTCTCGGCGCGCATCGCGACCGCCTCGACGGTGGCCGCGCCGCGCTCGGTCGCGTACCAAAGCAGCGGCTCACGCCGACCGCCCGCGGTCGCGAGGAGGTCGAGGTCGCGCAGCTTGGCCAGCAGCTGTTGCGTCGCGCGGATTCTGCGTGCCGGGCGGTGCAGATCGTGCAGCTGCACCGTCGTCAGCAGTCGGTGCTGGACGCAGCTCTCGAGCACGTCGACGGCGATGGTCGAGAGCGAGCGCGGCGGTGCGCTCATGATGCGCTCACCGTCCGCTCGGCCGGCGGGTCATCGGCTTCTCTGCTCTTGCCGCCGAGCGCGGCGAGGATGCGGTCGTCGTGCCCGTCGAGCGCCGCGATCACCTCCTCGACCGCCGCCGCGTCCTCCGCAAACGACTGGCTGGTCTCGGCGAGCGGGTGGCGGTCGTGGAGGTCGTCGGCGGCGAGGCCGTGGACGAGGAACGGCGGGCTCGCTCTGCCGTGGTGGGTGACGGAGGCGAGGTAGGTGTAGCGCTCCAGGCGGGTGAGGAGTTCGCGGTCGATCTGTCCCTCCCACTCGCGGCCGATGATGCCGGCGCCTCTGGCGTTGAGCGTCGTGCTGAGCAGGTGCGAGCGGTTGGTGGTGACGGCGTTCAAGGTCGCCGGTGTCAGGCGCTCGGGGTTCTGGTTGAAGAGGAACGCGCGGATGCCGTACTTGGCGGTCTGCTCCAGCAGCGCGGCGAGGTTGCCCGATGAGGCGCCGTCGTAGGTCTGCACCTCGTCGAGGAAGACGAAGAACGGCCGCCGCTCGGAGGGGTCGAGCGTTGCACGCGACTTCGCCGCGTGCAACAAGTCGTAGACGAGGAAGTTGGCGACGAGTCTGTCGCGGGTGGCGCCCGAGCCGGGGCAGGCGAGCACGATCGCGCCGCTGTCCATCGCGGCGCGCACGTCGTACTGAGAGGTCGGGCTCCCGAGCACGGCCGCCACCGCGGGCGCGGCGCGCAGCCGGTCGATCAGGTTGGTGACGGGCGTGATCGCCTCAGCGCTGAGCAGCGGGAGCCGCTCGGTGAAGAACTGACGGGTGGCGGGCGCGACCTTCGGCAGCACCGCTGCGCGCCACTCGTCGTCGGTCAGCAGCGTCGGGATCTGGAAGATCGTCGGCGCCAGCTCGGGCGGGAGCGCGTCGGCGAGGTCGACGAGCGCTTCCGCGGATTGGGTGGTGAGGTTGAGCGCGCGGGCGTTGACCTCGTCCCAGCGCAAGGCGCTGGCGAAGGCGTCGACGATCGCGTCGACCTGCTGGTGACGGGGACGCTCGCCGGCCGCGAAGAGGTTCCAGCCGGGCTGCCGTCCGGCGTGCTGGTCGGCGAAGTCGAGTTCGATGATCCGGGCGCGCTCGGCGTCGGTGAGGTAGTGCTTGATCCGCTCGATCGCGTCCTCGTGCGGGTCCAGGAAGAAGCAGCCGTGACCGGTGCGGGCGAGGTGGACGAACTGGCCGATGCCGGTCTCGGTCTTGCCGTAGCGCGACCGTCCCGCCATGTAGGTGAAGAACGTCCCCTCGATCGGCACGCCGACGATCCGCTCGCCGTCGACAGGGTCGCGGACGCGGCCGAGCGGCAGCAGATCGGGTCCGCCGGTGAAGGTCGGCAGGTCGCGCGGCGGCGGCGGGATGACGCCGCCGGAACGCAGCACACCGGTCCTCCCGCAGCTGGCGGTCGGCGGTTTGAGCAGGCCGGCGATCTCGCTCGCGGTGACGATCCGACGGCGGGCGGGCTTGAAGAGGCCGGTGCGGGCGCGGCGGTCGAAGCGGCGCCGTCGCCACGGCGCGTCGGCGCCGAGGAACCCGCCGGGCAGCCGCAGTCCGCTGACGCGGAAGTGGTTCTCGCCGGCGAAGCTGTCGAACGCGCCGAGCAGGGCGTGCAGCTGCGCGACGGCGCGTCCGCGGGTGGGGCTGGTGACGCGCAGCAGCACCTGGATCTCGAACATCGGCTCGGGGGAGCCGAGCTTGCTCGCGAGCGCCCGGTGGCCGGCGCGCCGTTCGATCAGCTCGGGCACCGTCTGGCGCCCGGACGGCTGCTCGGGGTCGAGCAGCCCGCCGAGCGCGCCCCGGCGGTCGTGGCGGGCGCGGTCGGCGTCGCGCAGCAGTCTGCGACGGATGCGTCGGCGGCGGCCGGGTCCGATGGGCAGCAGGTCGACGCAGACGACCGCGTGCTCGTCCGCGACGCGCAGCGTCTCGAGCGTGCGGGCGAACGCGGCGAGCGGGTCGGGATCGATCCCGGCGTCGCGCAGCGGCCAGGCGCTCGGGCGCGCGAGCACCAGCTCCGCGCGTGCGACTTCGACCCGCTCCCCGCCGCCGCCCTCGTCGTCGTGCGGTTGTTCGGGTGGTGGGTCGGGGTCGTGCCGCTCGACGGCGTCGTAGCCGGCGGCGGCGGTCCGCAGGCCGGCGCGGGCGTGGTCGGGCAGCTCGACGCCGTAGCGCAGCAGCCCTGCCGGGTCGGTGTCGATCCGGACGCGGACGGCAGTGGCGCGCCAGCGCAGCAGGTCGCTCAGGCGGCGCGTGCGCGAGAGGCCGGCGGCGAACCGCGTCACGGCCTCGGGGTCGGGGTCGAAGGAGTCGGCCGGGATCAGCGTCACGCCGACCCGGCGGGCGAGCGCGCGACGGGTCGCGATCGCGCCGACGAGGAGCAGCGCGACGAGGCCCGCGAGAGCGATACCGGCGAGCACGGGCACGAGCGGGGAGCGAGCCAGCTCGACCACGGCGTCCAGCCATCCGCCGATCTGCGTCGCGACCAGCCCGGCCAGCAGCGCGCCCGCCAGGAGCAGCAGCGCGATCGCGTCTCTTCGTTCAGTCGCCTTCATGAAGGTCACCCCCGCTTCGCGGGATAGATGTCGCCAAACGACCGGCCTCGCGATCGCCGCTCTCACCGGCGATCAGGACCGATCCGGAAGAACGGGTCGCGCGATCGGAAGCGCGACGGGAAACGCGACCGGAAACGCGATGGAAAACGCGACCGGAAACGCGGTTCATCGCGCCACCCCGCTGGCAGCACTCGGGGCCATCGCGGCGGCGAGGACCTGCCGCGCCAGCGGCGGGCAGACGGCGTTGCCGATCTGGCGGAACTTACGCGCGCGCGACCCGCTCCACGGGTAGTCGGGACCGAAGCCCTGCAGGACCGACGCCTGCTCGACCGTCACCCGCTCGCCGCGCCGCGGGCGGTAGCCGCCGGGCGCCGGGTCGATCTCCGCGCGCGCCGCCGATCCGGTGACCCAGATCGGCGGGCAGCTGCCCGAGATCGTCGGCGCCGGCTTGTCGATCGAGCGCGGCCTCCCCCACCCCTGCCGCGTGTCGTAGTGCGGATCGGCGTCGGCGGCCAGTGGGTGGATCGTCCACGAGCCAGACGTGCTATCCAACGTCCGCGCCGGACAATCCAAGGTGCGTGCTAGACCGAGCGGCCGTGTGCCGTGACCGGTGTTGGAGTGCGTCAGCGTCACCGCCGGCTCAGGCCGCCCGAGCGCCTGCCCCATGCTCACCCACGGCGACAGGCCCCGCTCGTCCTCGAGCACCCGGTGCGGGTGCCGTGGGTCGTAGGAGCGGTGCGTCGGGGCTGGCAGTTGAACCGGTCCGTCGAGCGAGGCGATCAGGAACGCGCGGCGGCGCGACTGCGGCACGCCGTACTGCTCGGCGCTCAGCACACCGGCCGCGACGTGGTAGCCATGGACGGCGAGCAGGCCGGCGAACTCCGACCACAGCTCCAGCACCGCCGGCACCTGCTCCAGCGCCACCCAGCGCGGCTTGAGCGCGAGCGTCCAGCGCAGCGGCTCGACCGTCAGCAGCGACCGCGGATCGCGACACCGGGCGGCGTGCTCGGCGCGGCTGTCGTTGCCGGCGGCCAGCTCGTGCGCGCACGCGATCACGCGCGGCTTGTCCGCTCTGCCCAGCCCCTTGCCGGCGGTCGAATACGCCTGACACGGCGGCGAGCCGATCAGCCCCTCGACCAGGCCGAAGTCACGCGGGTCGAGCGCGGCGACGTCGGCTTCGAGGCGGTCGTGTCCGGCGGCGCGGGCGGTCGCTGCGGCCCACGGGTCGAACTCGATCCCGAGCGCGCGGCGGCCGAGCTGCAGGAGCCCTTCCTCCCACCCTCCGGCGCCGGCGAACAGGTCGACGATCCAGTGCCCGGTCATCTCGTCTCCTCCCTCTCGGGGCCGAAGACGTCGACCCACGACGGCGCGAAGTACGAGCTGCGCGGCGCGTTCTCAGGACCGCCGCTCGACGCCGACGTGTTCCACGACAGGTGCAGGTGCGGCGGGCACGGATAGGCGCAGTGCGCCGGGTCGCCGTGGGACGGAAAGCCGTTGTAGCCCACGAACCGAAACGGCAGTCGCGCACACGCGGGCGCGACGCCCGAGGCCGCGCAGCTCTCCTTCCACCCGGCCGCACGCGCCAGCCGCATCGTCCCCGACCAGTCGGCGTTGTCGGCCGGGACGATGTCCAGCCCGGCACCGATCGGATGCTCGCCCGTCAGCGCGCGCCCGGCCTCCTGACAGGCCGTGACGCGCTGCCGGTAGCGACGCATCAGCGCGACGACGTTCGGGACGATCCGCGCGTCGCACGAGATCGATGGTCCGAAGCCGGGCGCGATGATCGACGCCGGCAGCGGAGCGAGCCGGCGCGGCGCTCTCAGCCGCACGACCGGGCCGAGGTCGCCACCGCCGATCGGCGGTGAACTTTCACCCTGCGTGCAGCCGAAGCCGCCCGCGCCGCCGTCGCCGGCCTGGTCGTCGTCGGGGTCGGTGGCCGCCGGGGCGCCCTTGCCGTTGAAGCCGTAGGCGACGGCGCGGGCCATCACCTGATCGGCGTAGTTGGCGACCCCGTCGGAGCAGGCGCCGTAGTAGCGGCAGGCGGCGGCGCGGTAGTCGGCGTAGCTGCCGCCCGCGGCCGGCGCGTCCTTGGAGAAGCGCAGCACGCGCGCGGCGCCGAAGATCGCGTCGGTCGGGTCGTTGACGTCCTTGTCGCCGTCGCCGTCGGCGTCGATCCCCCACCGCTCCCACTCCGTCGGATAGGCCGGGTCGGGGCTGCACGGGCTGCCGCGCCGCATCGAGATCTGCATCGGGCCGGCGCAGCCGTAGCCGTTGTCACCGCGACACATCCCGTGGTCGCACTCCTGCGCGCCGATCGACGCGAGGAAGGTCCAGTCGATGTCGACCCGTCTGCCAGCGGCGCGGTAGAGCCGCAACCGGTCCAACGGGATGTCGCGCCGTGCCGCTCTTGACGGCGCCGGCCCCGCCCCGCCGCCACCGTCGTCGCCAGGGAGGCAGTCGAGGTCGCTGCCGCCGAGTGCGAGCGCGAAGGCGAAGATCGCGATGACGACCAGCGCGATCGCGGCGAGCGCGGCGACGAGCGCGAGGCGCGCGGTTCGATTGCCGAGCACGTCACTCACCCCCGATCGCGACCACGCGCCGGCCGTCGATCAGCAGCTCGATCGGGTAGGCGGCGACGCTGCCGTCCGCGATCCGCGCCCGCACCAGCCAGCGGCCCGCAGGCGCGCGCTCACCCTCCAGGGCTACGACGCGCGGTCTGCGACGGCGGGCGGCCGGCGAGACGCGCGGCCGATTCGCTGCCAGCCGGCGCCGCAGCCGGGCAGTCG
>JAEXXR010000526.1 GCA_023405705.1 Actinomycetes bacterium | reverse complement strand
GCCCTGGCCCGGGACCGGGGCCCGGCCCCGGAGGAGGCTCCTCGCCGCCGGCCGCGGTCAGCACGATCGGCAGGCTGCGCGCTGTCGCGGTCAGCCCGGCTCCGTTGACGAACGACGCCCGCACGCGGTAGCTGCCGGGCACGGCCGGGAGGGTCACCGTCCCGGTCCCGCCGGCGGCGACGGGCGAGGAAGGCCCGACCGGCTGCTCCGCCGCGTCGAGCAGCTGCAGCTCGGCGGAGACGGCGTCGCCGGGCATCCCGAGCACGGTCACCGCGCGCGTCCGTTCACCCGAGCTCCACGGCACGGCGATGACGAGCGCGCCGGAGACGTCCGGCGGGGTCGCGTCGTAGAGCGCGGTCACCGCCGGGCTCGGCGTGGCGCCGCCGGGGCGCGTCCGCACGACGCGGACGGCGTAGCTGCCGCTCTGCTCCGGCAGCGCGATCGTCGCGGTGCCGTCGAGGTCGCCGTCCGGGAAGCTCCCCAGCAGTCTCCCGCCGCCTGCCTCGCGCACCTCGACGACCGCCGCGGTGACCGCCGCGTCGAGGTCGAAGACGGCGATCCGCTGCCGGCTGCCGCTGGCGCCGACCAGCATCGGCGGGCCGTCGACGGCCGCCTGGGCGGGCGAGGTGAACTCGCCGTCGGCGGTCGCGATCGTCCCGTCGGCGTTGGTCGCGCGGACGCGGAAGCGGTATCTCGTCGCCGGCGTCAGGCCCGCGAGCGGCAGCGACCACGCCTGCGCGCCGCTGCCGGTGACGACGGTCGTGGTCGTCTGGCCGTACGCGGTCGTCGTGCCGTAGTCGACCGCGACGGTCGTCGGCTGGCCGTTCGGGTCGACCGACCCGCTGACGCGGATGCCGACGGTGTCGGAGCCGAGCGCGGCGGTCAGCCCGCTCGGCGGGTGGAGGTCGACGAGGCCGAGCGCGACGTCGTCGAGGTCGAGCGACCCGGAGACCGCGACGCCGACCGGCGTCCCGATCCGCGCGACGATCCGCACCGCGTAGCTGTGGCCGGGGTGGAGCTGGGCGGGGGAGACGGCGCCGCCGTAGGCGTTGTAACCGGCCGAGCCGGCGACCGTCGTCTCGCCGAGGAGCGCGACCGATCTGGACGGGTCGGTGAGGTCGGCGAGCGTCGCCTGGACGGTCGTTCTGCCCGCGTTCAGCAGCGCGCCTACCGAGCCCCGCAGCTCGAAGCCGAAGGCGGCCAGGTCAGGTCGCTGCGCGAGCGTGAACGACGGGCCGGTCCAGGTGACCGCCGTCGTCGACAGCAGCCCGACGAGCGTCGAGACCGACGTGCGCAGATGTCCGTCGCCGCCGCCGGCCTCCCAGCCGGTGGCGACCTCCGGGCAGGTGACCCCTCTCACGTGCAATATGCCCGAGCAGGTCAGCCCGCCGCCCTCCTGCGCGACGCCGGCGCTCCAGCCCGCCGCCGACGTCGCGAACGTGCGCGCGCCCTCCGGCTGCGGCTGCCATGCGGGCGGCGCGGCGGGCGCCCTGCCAGCACCCGCCGCGACCACCAGGACGGCGAGCGCCGCCCCGAGCGCCCCCGCGCCCTTCCGTCCGACCATCGACGCCTCCCTGCGCATGAACCGTGCACCCCTCTTTTCGGGAGCGTCGCCGAACGCCTTGAATGATCAGGAAAAGTTGTCCGATAGGCGCTTTTGGCGCAAAATCGCTTTGCTGGCCGTCGCCGCGCGGGATCGAGGGGGTGCGTCGCGGGCGGCGCCGCGGGTGGACGGATGGCCGGCGACGGCGCCGCCGCGCCTGGTCAGGGGGCACGGCGCGGGCGTGCGAGCCGTCAGACGCCCGGCCTAGAATGAGAGAGTGCTCACGCCGCGACAGGAGCTGATCCTCGGAAAGGTCGTCGAGGGCTACCTCGAAGGCGGCCTCCCGGTCGGCTCCAAGGCGCTCGCCGCCGACGTCGAGTGGGGTCCGTCGACGATCCGCAACGAGCTGGCGATGCTGGAGGAGCACGGCCTGCTCGCGCATCCGCACACCTCGGCCGGCCGCGTGCCGACCGACGCCGGCTACCGCTACTACGTCGACCGGCTGCTGAGCGCGCGCGACCGCGCCGCCGTCGAGCCGGCGAAGCCGCAGCTGGCGCTGTCGCTCGTGCGCCACGAGATCGACGAGGCGGTCCGCGTCACGACCGAGACGCTGTCGCAGGTGACCAACCTGCTCGCGGTCGTCTCCGCCCCGCCGCTGGAGACGGCGACGATCCGCCACGTCGAGGTGCTGCTGCTGCAGCCGCAGGTGCTGATGGTCGTCGTGATCACCTCGACCGGCGGCGTCACCAAGCGCGTCTTCACCTTCGAGGGCGCCGTCGACCCCGGCCTCGCCGACTGGGCCGCGAGCTTCCTCAACGAGCAGCTGACCGGGATGGGCCTCGGCGCTCGCAAGCTGCACCAGCGGCTCGCCGACCCGGGCCTGTCGCCGCGCGAGCGCGAGTTCGTGAACGCGATCTCGCCGGTCTTCACCGAGCTGGCCGGGGAGGTCGAGCACACGCTCTACGTCGACGGCGCCGCCCGCCTCGTCAGCGACTACCAGTTCCCGGACGTCACGCAGCTCAACGAGGTGATGCAGATGCTGGAGCGGCGCGTGACGCTGCTGGGCGTCCTGAGCGCCGCACTGGTCGAGCGCGACGTCTACGTCCGCATCGGCCGCGAGAACGAGGCGCCGGCGCTGCGCTCGCTCGCGCTCGTCGCCGCCAGCTACGGCCTGCCGCGCCGCAGCCTCGGCACCGTCTCCGTGCTCGGCCCGCTGCGGATGGACTACGACCACGCGATCCGCTCGGTGCGGGCCGCCGCTGCTCAGCTGTCGAGCTTCGTCGAGGACGTCTACGACGGCTGACCGCGCGAGCGGGCGGCGCGAGGCCGCCCGCTCACGAGGGTCGTCCGCTCACCCGAGCGAGACGCGCACCGTGTGCGCCCGCTTGGAGAGCCTGCCGAGGCCGATCCGCACCTTGCGGTTGGTCGGCACGGTCTTGGCGATCTGACCGAGCGCGCGTCCGTTGCGCGCCAGGACCTTGATCCTCACCTTGCAGCTGCCGCTGCCGTCGACGCGCAGCGTCACCCAGGCGCGGCCGTGCGGCCTGCGCGTCAGGTACGACGACGCGATCCGGTTCTTCGGCTTCTTCGCCGGCGCGCCGTGCTGCGGGACGTGCGCAGCCGCCAGCTCGCCGGCCGTCGGGGCCGTCGTGCCGGCGGAGCCGTGGTGCGGCGGGAACGGGAAGCGCGGTCCGGCTCCGCCGCCGCTCTCCTCGCCGCCCGGGACGCTGGAGTCCGGCGGCGGCGTGCCGCCTCTGGAGCCCGGCGCGCCGAAGTCGACGCGGATGTCGCGGAAGATGCGCTCCTCGACGAACTGGGCGATCACGTTCGTGACCGTCCGGTTCGAGTTGAGCACCTCGACCACGGCGTTGCCGCGCCAGTCGGTGCGGGTGCAGAGGCGCCCGCCGCCGAGCGGGTCGGGGTACGGTCTGAAGTCGCCGAAGACGATCAGGCCCTCCGCGTTGCTGTCGTGCGAGAAGCAGACCAGCTCGCCGACGAACGGCGAGCCGTCGACGTCCTGCGCGTGCGCGGTCAGGATGCGCACGCTCTGGGTCGCCGGCGTCGTGCCCTTCGGCTCGTAGAAGAGCGACTTGTCGAAGCGCGAGCGGACCGTCTGCAGCAGTCTCTGCGGCGCCGCGTGGTCGGGGTCGGTGACCGGCTGGTACGGGTAGCGGCCGATCGCGGTGATCTCGGCGGTGCCGAGCGCGTCGATCCCCTGCAGGTCGCAGGCGCCGTTGCGGTCCGGCGTCACGAGCGCGTCGTAGAAGGCGTCGACGCCCGGCCGGAAGGAGACCTGCGCCTCGCCGTGCTCGTCGGTGTAGACGACGACCGCCTGCGGCCCGTACGGCCGTCTGCGGAAGGTGTCGCCGGCGAGCAGGCAGCGGGTTCTGCCGTCGGTCGCTCTGCGCAGCACGAAGGCGTGCTGCCAGAACGGGTACGGGTTGGCGTTCAGGAAGCCGACGAAGTTCGAGCCCTGCGCCGGCCCGTCGATGCCGGACGACGACTCGCCCGCGGCGGTCGCCGGGATGTACGCCTTGTAGAACGGCGCGTAGAGGTTGTGCGGGAACGGGCCGCCGTGGCCGTCGCGCGAGTAGACGTCGCGCTTGTCGACCTCGGTCAGACTGCCGATGCCGCTCGTGTCGGTTCTCGACCCGCTGTTGGCGGTGATCGCGACGTCGACGCGCAGCGCCGGCATCGGGGCGTCGCCCCACGTCAGCTGCCCGTCGGGCAGGTAGGTGTCGTCGGCCCGCGTCGGGTCGAACGGCCCGATCGCCGTGTTGGTCGACAGGAAGGCCGTCCGCGTCAGCGCGTCGAAGGCGGAGAACGGACCGGTGCCGTCGCCGCCGACGCAGTTGTCGACCGCGTCGATCGTGACGTGGTCGTTCGTGTTGCACGGCCCGTACGGGTGGCCGCGGGTCGTCAGGTCGTCGTCGTGGACGTCCCACAGCAGCGGGTTGCGGTCGGTCAGCGGGTCGTCGCTGCGCGCCAGTCTGCCGGCCAGCGCCGGATAGCCGGAGGGCAGCTGGACGCTGCTCCCGAGCCCCAGCTCGGCGTAGTTGCCCAGCAGCGGCACGTTGCCGGTGACGGTCACGCGCACGCGGCTGTCGGCACCGCCGGCCGTGAGCTGCCCGGTGCCGGTCGGGTCGCCGCCGCTCGGCAGCTGCGTCAGCGTCGGATCGTTCTGGTTCATCCAGATCGCGAGGAACTGGTGCTTGAGCACCGGTGCGCCGCCGAAGCTGACGACCAGCTTGACCGGCGCGATGCCGGCGTTGAGCGAGACGACGTCGGCCGCGACGCAGTAGCGGCCCTGGTCGTCGACGTAGAACCGCCGCGTCGACGGCTCGATCTGCGGCTTGGCGCGGTCCGGGTCGGCGCCGCTCCAGCCCTCGACGATGAAGTCGTCGAGCACGAGCGACGTGACCGGCACCGCCTGCGCGGCGAGCGCCGCCGACCTCTCTCGCCCGGAGCAGGCCGCGAGCTTGATCTGCTCGCCGCGCCACGCGAGGTACGGGACGTTCGTGTCGAGCGGATCGGACGGGCTGCCGGGCGGCGAGGCCGGCGCCGCGGCGGGCAGGGCGGCGGC